>JAGATO010000231.1 GCA_017621195.1 Bacillota bacterium
ACCGCGTTCGGGATTATGCGGTGGAAGCCGACTATTCCGGCGCCGCTTTCTTCCTGGCCGCCGCCGCTCTGGGGCGTCCCCTGGAGCTGATGGGCCTGAATCTGGCTTCCGTTCAGGGCGACCGGGCCTTTCTGGATCTGCTCCGTCAGGCAGGATACGAGGTTCAAACCGGTCCCCACGGCGGAATCAAGGTGACGCCTTCTTCCGACGAAATGGTGAAAGCAGCTTCCGATGGCGAACAGCGATCCGCAGCGGCTTCTTCGGTGATCCGGCCCCGGCCCCTCACCGTGGACGTGGGAGACATCCCCGATCTGGTTCCGCCTCTGGCGGCTCTCCTGGCCTTTGCCGACGGTGAAAGCCGCATCGAAAACGCCGAACGGCTGCGCATCAAGGAAAGCGACCGACTGGCTACCGTGACCCGCCAGCTGAACCGCCTGGGCGCTGAGGTGATCGAAGGGCGGGACAGCCTGATCATCCGCGGCAAACCTCAGCTGCGGGGCGGTCTCTGCTTCGGCGAAAACGACCACCGCATCGCCATGATGTGCGGCGTGGCCGCCATCGGCTGCGAGACGCGGGTCACCATCGACGGCTACGACTGCGTAAAGAAATCATATCCCGGCTTCTGGCGGGATTTCATGGGAAAGGAGAAGTCCTGATGAACACATACGGAGAACATCTGAAGGTTTCCATCTTCGGTGAATCCCACGGAAACGGCATCGGCATCGTCATCGACGGCCTGCCGCCGGGACTTCCCGTAGAGGAAGAGACCATCGCTGCGGAGATGCAGCGGCGCGCTCCCGGCAACAGCCGCCTGGCTACGCCGAGAAAGGAGCCGGACCAGGTGGAGCTGCTCAGCGGCGTGTTCCGCGGCGTCACCACCGGTGCCCCTCTCTGCGGCATGATCCGCAACACCAACACCAAATCCAAAGACTATACGCCGGAGCTGCCCCGTCCCGGTCACGCGGACCTGACAGCTTACTGGAAATACAACGGCTGCGCCGATTACCGCGGCGGCGGCCACTTCAGCGGCCGTCTGACGGCGCCCCTGGTGTTTGCCGGGGCTCTGTGCAAGACGCTGCTTCGCCAAAACGGCATCGCCATCGGTGCTCAGATCCAGCGCATCGGTTCCGTGGAGGGTCCGCGATTTACGTGGCCCACGGAGGAACTGTTGGCGCGGCTGGTGTCGGACTCCTTCCCCACGCTGGGCGAAACCGTCCGCGACCGGATGGAACAGGAGATCCTTGACGCCAGAAGTGAAGGCGATTCCGTGGGCGGCGTCATCGAATGCTGCGGTCTGAATCTCCCTGCCGGGCTGGGTTCTCCCTTCTTCGGCTCCGTAGAAAGCCGTCTGTCTTCCCTGCTGTTCTCCATTCCCGCCGTCAAGGGCGTGGAATTCGGAGACGGATTCGGACTTGCGGCCATGCGCGGAAGCTCTGCCAACGACCCCATCGCCAGAACGGATTCTCTCGATCCGGCGTGCGGCGTTGTCACTAGAGTTCCCTACGCTACGAAAACCAACCACAACGGCGGAATCAACGGCGGAATCACCAACGGTATGCCGCTGATCTTCCGCGTTGCCATCAAGCCTACCCCTTCCATCTCCCTGCCCCAGGATACGGTGAACCTGAACACCGGCGAAAACGCCCGGCTCTCCGTTCACGGCCGCCACGATCCCTGCATCGTTCCCCGGGCTGTCAGCGTGGTGGAAGCGGGCTTTGCCATCTGCCTGGCGGACCTGCTGTTATGTCAGTGGCCCGACGGCGTGGAAAAGGATAAATAAATGAAGAAGAATATCGTTCTCGTCGGCATTTTAGGCTGCGGGAAGAGCTCGCTGGGAAAGAAGCTGGCCAAACGCCTGTCCATGGAGTACGTGGACATGGATGCGGTCATCGAAGAAGAAGCCCAGATGACCATTACGGATATGTTCGCCCGGTTCGGCGAGCCGTTTTTTCGGGACAAAGAGACGGAGCTGTGCCGTCGTCTGGCCCGTCGTCACGGTCTGGTGATCTCCACCGGAGGCGGCGTCATCCAGCGCCCGGAAAACATAGAGGCTCTGAAGGAGACGGGTCTGGTGGTCTTCGTGGACCGCAGTCCCTGGACCATCATCGAAACCATCGACGTGTCCAACCGTCCCCTTCTGCGGGAAAATCCCCAGCGCCTGTTCGAGCTTTACGCCCGGCGCCTTCCCCTGTATCGGAAGTATGCCGATGTGATTTTCAAGAATCGCGGTTCTCTGCGTCAGGCCACGGTCACTCTGATGAGGGAGCTTTCCGCCTACCCTCCCTTTGAAATTTGCGCAGGTCAGAGACATCCGTCCATTGCGGGACGAAGAGTATATAGAAAGAGGTAACCATTATGATTTTAATTCTGAAGCAGGATGCGAAAGTCGAATCCATCAATAAATTAGCCGATCAGCTGCAGGGCATGGGTTTCATCGTTCAGGAGATCAAGGGCGAACACACCCATATGTTAGGTCTGGCCGGCGACACCAGCCACATCGACCGCGACCAGTTCAGCCGCATCGATATCGTTGACTCCATCATGAAGGTGTCCGAGCCCTACAAGCTGGTGGGCCGGAAGTTCCATCCGGAAGACACGGTGATCGACGTGCACGGCCAGAAGATCGGCGGCGGCAACTTCGTCGTCATGGCAGGCCCCTGCTCCGTGGAATCGGAGGAACAGATCCTGTCCATCGCCCGGGACGTGAAGGCTTCCGGAGCCAACTTCATCCGGGGCGGCGCCTTCAAGCCCAGAACTTCCCCCTACGCTTTCCAGGGCCTGGGTCTGGACGGTCTGGAGCTGTTGAAGATGGCCCGTCAGAAGACCGGCCTTCCCATCATCACGGAGCTGATGAACAACGATTATCTGGAAGAATTCGAACGCGACGTGGACATCATCCAGATCGGCGCCAGAAATATGCAGAACTTCAGCCTGCTGCGTGAAGTGGGCCACCTGAAGAAGCCGGTGCTGTTGAAGCGCGGCATGGCCAACACCATCGAAGAGCTGCTGATGGCGGCGGAGTACCTGATGGCCGGCGGCGCCCGGGACGTCATGCTGTGCGAACGGGGTATCCGGACCTTTGAAACGGCTACCAGAAATACGCTGGATCTGTCCGCCGTTCCCGTACTCCATCAGAAGACTCATCTGCCGGTCATCGTAGACCCCTCTCACGGTACGGGCTACTGGCATCTGGTAGAACCCATGGCGCTGGCCGCGGTTGCCGCGGGAGCGGACGGTCTGATCATCGAGGTTCACAACGCACCGCAGTGCGCGCTGTGCGACGGTCCCCAGTCCCTGACGCCGGAGGTATTCCATCGGCTGATGAAGAAGATCGGCAAGATCAGAGAAGTCATTGCGTAACAAGGAGAGGTGAGTATCATGGGCAACGAAAGTTTAAAGGACATCCGCGTGAAAATCGACGCGATCGACAAACAGATGATGGAGCTGTTCAAGCAGCGCATGGAGCTGTCGGAAGACGTGGCCATCATCAAACGAGACAATAACATTTCCCTGATCGACCCCACCCGGGAAGCCCAGGTCATCGAAGCGGCCGTGGAAATTACGGGCAGGGAGCTGAAGGGCGAAACCATCGCTTTGGTCCGTTCTCTGATGGGTCTGTCCAAGTCCTGGCAGAGAAAGGTTTTATACAACGAGACGGCGGAATACTTCTTCCCCGATCCCCAGCCCCCGGTGACGGAAAATGTGACGGTGGCCTATCAGGGCGTTCCCGGCGCCTGGGGTGAACAGGCAGCCATGCAGCTGTTCTCCCACGCTC
>JAGATO010000232.1 GCA_017621195.1 Bacillota bacterium
ATATCCTTCCACCTGGGCTTTACTGCCGCTTCCTCCGCTTACCACCTGCTCCAACACATAGCGCATGGTCTCGCTGGTTTTCTCCGTCACAATCCCGCCCGTTACCGGATATGTGAATTCCCGCACACTGGTTCCATCCGTGCTTTCTGCACGAATGGCGAAATGCGGGGTGATGCGGTTTCCTCCATTAATAATAGAAGAAGCCGTTGTCAACAACTGGATCGGTGTGATCTGGAACGACTGTCCGAAGGAGACGGTTGCCAGCTCCACGAGGCCCATATTTTCTTTTTTATGCATGATTGTGGCCGCCTCTCCCGGAAGATCGATCCCGGTTTTTCCAGGCAGACCAAATTGTTCAAAATACTTGTAGTATCCGTCGACGCCAAGCCGCTGGCCCACATCGATGAACACTGGATTGCAGGAATTCATGGCTCCCTGTAAGAATGTCTCACCGCCATGTCCTCCCACTTTGTGACACCGGATTTTTCTGTCCTCCACGATTCGGAAACCCGGGCAGGAAAACCGGTCCGTCAGCGATACCACGCCGGATTCCAGACCGGCCGCCGCTGTAATAATTTTAAATGTGGAACCGGGCTCATACGTATCGTTGATGCAGCGGTTCCTCCACATTTGATTCAGTAAATTCTGTTTTTCCTGGGATGTATTGTAGGCTGCGTCCGCTCCCAGTGCGAACGGTTCGTTCAGGTTGAACTCCGGGGCATTGACCATCGCATAGATTTCGCCGTTTTGAGGGTTCATGATGATGATCGAAACAGCTTTTGCACCTTTTCGCTCCATCACCTGGTACGCCGCCTGTTCGGCATATTTCTGGATGTTCACATCCAGACTGACCGTCAGCGTATTTCCGGCCACCGGTTCAATCCGGCTTTCGGCGGCATTTTCCAACTCTACACCTTTTGCATCGGTCAAAGTCAGGATTTTTCCGTCCCGCCCCTTCAGCCATGACTCATATTTAACCTCAAGACCAATGATTCCCTGGTTATCGGCTCCGGTAAACCCCAGAACCTTCGACGCAAGACTGTCGTAGGGATAATACCGCTTATAGTCTTCATCGACCTTGACTCCGGCCAGTCCGTGGCTTCTGATTTTGTCGCCCAGTGCTTTGTCCACGTTGGTCTTTATGATTTCTCGTGAAGAACGCTTTTCCACTTTCTTCCGCACTTCGTTTTCGGAGAGTCCCAGTTCCGACGTCAGAACACGGATCACAACCTCTCTATCCTCCACCTGGTTATACACCACCGATACGGTACAGACCGTCCGGTTGGCTGCGATCACCGTTCCATTCCGGTCTACGATCTTCCCGCGGGCCGCCTTGATGGTCCGCTCCCGCTCGTGAAGTTCATCTGCCTGTTCCATATAGTGCTCAGACTGGAAGATCATCAGATATCCCAGTTGTCCGATCAATCCCAGCATCAGGATCGCCGCACCTAAAGCAACGATGATGATCCGCCGTCGGTGATGAGTCAAAAAAGAGGTCATATGTCCACGTCCGCCAAACGCTCTTGTTACTCATTATATTTCGTTTTACACAAAATATGAATCCTGCAGACA
>JAGATO010000019.1 GCA_017621195.1 Bacillota bacterium
CACAGAAACAACTGACATTTTGAAAGGAAATCGTCAGGAGTAGTGTGTCGAAGAGTGGGAGTTCCTGTCGGATCCTTTTCCAAGTTTATTATCCCACGCGGAGAAAGGGGAAGCAAGGAAAAGAAATCGAGTTTTTTCGACTTTATTTACAAATTATTACAACTATTGTATCAATGTTTGAACCCGCTTTGAGACCATCCAGGGACGTTCTTTGCACTTTATAGTGAAAATTGGGAGAATAATGACAAAAAATATGTTGCGTATCACCAAATTGGAGAGTATAATCGTAACTAAGCTATTGCAGATTGGTCTCAACCGCATGTAGGAAAAGTAGGAAGGTGAGACTGTGGCTGTAATGGAAAATAACGACCTTGTAGGTTAAGTAGGAAAGAGGAAACAACTATGAAAATGAAGAAGATGACAGCTCTGTTACTGGCATGTCTTATGATCATGTCACTGATGGTTGGATGCGGTGGTTCCGGCGAAGCGGAATCCGCAGGCGATGAGGCTAAGGTTTACAACATCGGTATCGTACAGCAGCTGGAACACCCGGCTCTGGACGCTGCGTCTCAGGGCTTTATTGATGCCTGCAACGAATTGTTCGGCGAAGGAAATGTAAAGATTGACCTGCAGAATGGTCAGAACGAACAGACCAACTGCGCTACCATCAGCAATAACTTCGTCGCTGCCAACGTGGATCTGATCCTGGCCAACGCTACGACGGCTCTGCAGACTGCAGCTGCTGCCACCAACCAGATTCCTGTTCTGGGTACTTCCATCACCGACTATGCGACGGCTTTGGATATTGCGGACTGGAACGGCACCACCGGAACCAACGTCTCCGGTACCTCCGACCTGGCTCCTCTGGATCAGCAGGAAGACATGCTGGTAGAACTGTTCCCGGACGTTAAGAAGGTAGGTATCCTGTACTGCTCCGCAGAACCCAACTCCGCATACCAGGCCAAGGTATTCGGCGCTGCTCTGGATGAAGACAACATCGCATGGGAAGCTTTCACCGCTGCTGATTCCAACGAACTGCAGTCCGTCGCTTCCGCTGCTGTAGAAAGCTGCGACGTCATTTACATCCCCACAGATAACACCGTTGCCGGTGCTACCGAAGTCGTAAACAACGTATGCCTGCCCGCAGGCGTTCCCGTCATCGCCGGGGAAGAAGGCATCTGCGCAGGATGCGGCGTTGCTACCCTGTCCATCAGCTACTATGACATCGGCTACAAGGCCGGTGAAATGGCATATGACATTCTGGTCAACGGCGCTGATGTTTCCACCATGGAAATCCAGTACGCGCCTCAGGTAACCAAGAAGTACAACGCGGCCAACTGCAAAGCTCTGGGCATTGCCGTTCCGGAAGACTACGTTGTGATCGAATAATTTCCGCTCATTGAACCAAAGCACAGACCCGCAGGGGGAACGAAGCTGCGAAATGACAGCATTCGCATCACCCTGCGGTTTGATTTTAAGAAAAAAGTAAAGGATAGGTTTTCGGTATGTTATTACAATATTTCGCATCGTTAGACCCCATGGCGCTGATGCGTGCCCTTCCGGGGAACGTAGCCCAGGGGCTGGTCTGGGCCATTATGGCACTGGGCGTTTTCATCACCTTCCGCCTTTTGGACTTTGCCGATCTGACGGTGGATGGGTCTTTGGCCACCGGTGGAGCCGTGGCGGTTATGCTCATTCGCGGGGGCGTCCATCCGGCGGCTGCGCTGATCTTTGCATTTATCGCCGGTATGCTGGCCGGTATGGTTACGGGGCTCCTGCATACCGCGCTGGGAATTCCCGGCATCTTATCCAGCATTCTGACGCAGATTGCCCTCTATTCCATCAATCTGGGAATCATGGGAAAATCCAACCAGGCCATCAACGTGGATCAGTATCCGCTGGTGGCTTCCCTGCGGTACGTCACGGGAAATCCCCAGACGAGGATGGTGTTCTTCGCCGGCCTGATTTTAAGTGTATTGCTTCTGATCGTCCTGCTGTACTGGTTCTTCGGAACGGAACTGGGGGCGGCCATTCGCACTACCGGCTGCAATCCCAACATGGCGCGGGCGCAGGGAATCAACACCAATTCCATGACTGTACTGACGCTGATGCTGTCCAACGGACTGGTGGGTCTGTGCGGCGGCGTTTACGCCCAGTATCAGGGCGCGGCTGACGTCAATATGGGACGAGGAGCCATCGTCATCGGCCTGGCGGCAGTCATCATCGGAGAAGTGCTGTTAGGCAAACTGGTCTCCGGAAAGAAATTCACCTTCGCTTATACCATGATGTCGGTAGCGGTGGGAGCGATCCTGTACTACGCGGTTATCACCGTAGTTCTCTGGCTGAAGATGCCGTCCGATTACATGAAGCTGTTCTCCGCCGTTGTGGTTGCCGTATTCCTTGCGGTACCCCATCTGAAGGGAAAGTATATGCGTAAGAAGCGCAAGGGGGTGGCAAAGGCATGAGTTATATGTTAGAAATCAAAAATGTACATAAGATTTTCAATGCCGGGACCATCAACCAGAAGGTAGCATTGAACGGCGTAAACCTCCAGCTGAACGAGGGGGATTTCGTCACCATCATCGGCGGCAACGGCGCCGGAAAATCCACTATGCTCAATGCCATCGCCGGCGTCTGGGATGTGGATGAAGGACAGATCATCATCGGCGGTGACGATGTGACGGCACTGCCGGAACACAAGCGTGCACCGTATCTGGGACGTGTCTTTCAGGACCCTATGAACGGAACGGCGGCAACCATGGGAATCGATGAGAATATGGCAATCGCGGCTCGCCGCGGCCAGAGCCGCACGCTGCGTTGGGGAATTACCAGGACGGAGCGTGAAAAGTACTACGAGATGCTGAAGGATCTGGGCCTGGGACTGGAAGAACGCATGACCAGCAAGGTGGGACTGCTGTCCGGCGGACAGCGTCAGGCCATTACGTTGCTGATGGCGGCTATCCAGAAGCCGAAGCTGCTTCTGCTGGACGAACATACGGCGGCACTGGACCCCAAGACGGCAGCCAAGGTTCTGGAGATTTCCGATAAGATCATCGAAGAAAACCATCTGACGGCCATGATGGTAACTCACAATATGAAGGATGCCATCGCCCACGGAAATCGATTGGTCATGATGCACGAGGGCCGCATCATCTACGATGTAGCGGGGGAGGAAAAGAAGAAGCTTCACGTTTCTGACTTGCTGGCCAAGTTCGAAGAAGCCAGCGGAAGCGAGTTTGCCAACGACAGAATGATGTTCGTATAAAAAAGAGCCTGCCGAACGGAATTCGGCAGGCTTTCGATCTTTTTGCATCTTCCGGTTGAATGATCAGCGGACGTTCAGCGTAGCCAGTCCGCTTTCGCTGGTTTCCTTGTAGCGCTTGGAAATGTCGCGGCCCGTTTCCTTCATGACGCGGATGCACGAATCCAGCGAAATCTTGCGCGTATCGCTGAGGAAGCTGGCAAGGCTGACAGCATTGATGGCGCGCATGGCAGCGACGGCGTTGCGCTCGATGCAGGGAATCTGCACCAGACCGCAGATGGGGTCGCAGGTCAGCCCCAGATGGTGTTCGATGGCGATTTCCGCCGCGTATTCGATCTTGTCAAGATCCAGACCAAACAGTTCCCCCAGAGCAGCTGCGGCCATAGCGCAGGCGCTTCCCACTTCTGCCTGACAGCCGCACTCGCTGCCGGAGATGGAAGCGTTGGTCTTGATCAGATTGCCGATGAGGCCCCCTGCGGCAAGAGCGTGAAGTACATCATCGTCGGAATAGCTGCGGCGCTTCTGCTGGTAGTACAGGACGGCAGGAAGGACGCCGGCCGCACCACAGGTGGGAGCGGTGACAATGCGGCCGCCGGAAGCGTTCTGTTCACTGACAGCGAAGGCGTAGGCGCAGACCATGCGGTTTTCCCGGGTCTCGGCGCTTTCGTCGATGTGCTGAAGACCGTATAGGTGCTTGGCCCGCTTGTGAACGTTCAAACCGCCGGGAAGGATCCCGTCGTCCTGGAGACCGGCGTGGATGCTGGCCTTCATGCATCCCCAGATCATTCCCAGGTGCTCCCAGATCTGCGGACCTTCGATATGCTCTACGTACTCCCACAGGCGGAGGTTGTGATGGCGGCAATAGGACGCGATTTCCTCGAAGGAGGCTACGGGATAGATGTCGGGAGCAGTGGCGATGGGTGAATTCTCAAAGCAGATGTTTCCCCCGCCCACACTCATGACTCGCTGACGGGCGATCTGAGTCTGGCCGCGGAAGGCGATCAGATCCATGGTATTGGGATGGGGCAGCTTCGTCTCCGTGTCGTTAAAGATGATTTCGCAGGGAATGGGCTCCAGCGTTTGACCGATGATACGATCGGTACCGTGGCCTTTGCCGGTCTTTGCCAGAGAGCCGTAGAGGATGGCCTGATAGCGATCGGCTTCGGGCGTCTGACGCCGGAATAAGACGCAGGCCTTTTCTGGACCCATGGTGTGAGAACTGGAAGGACCGCGGCCCACTTTGTACATCTCGGTCAGGGATGTCATTCCGGTGTGGACCCGATCAAACCAGGGTTCATCGCTGTGAGTATCTCTGGAAACATCCCGCCGGGGAGAGTCGCCGTGGAACAGATCGTCGATGGGAACGTGGAAGAATTTGGACAGCTTATACAGGTTTTCCGTGGAGGGAAAGGACAGGCCGTTTTCCCATTTGGAAATCGCCCGGTTGCTGATGTTCAGTTTGACTCCCAATTCCATTTGGGAAAGTCCGGCGCCCGTGCGCAGCGCCACGAGAATATCGGAAAAATTCTGTGTCATAGATGCCTCCTTGGCTGATCAACTCTACCTTTACCAACATTGTAGGGGAGGGAACATCCAC
>JAGATO010000233.1 GCA_017621195.1 Bacillota bacterium
GCCGTATCGTCGGGCTTGGGCACTTCGTCCAGCCCCAGAATGGCTTTGACCATCATCTGCATCTGCTTCTTTTCCGCCTTTCCGTAGCCGGTCAGCGCCTGTTTGATCTGCATGGGCGTATATTCGCTGATGGGGACGCCGCAGTTGGCGCAGGCCAGAATGGCAACGCCCCGGGCCTGTCCCACCAGAATGGCCGTGGTGGTGTTGGTGTTGAAGAACAGTTCTTCAATGGAACAGACCTCCGGCTGGCATCGGTCGATGACGTCCATCAGTTCGGAGTACAGGTGTTTTAATCGATCCGGCATCTCCATATCCTTATCCGTGGTAATGGAACCGTACTCCACAGGGGAAAATCGGTTTCCCTTCATTTCTACGATCCCGTATCCCAAAATGGCATAGCCGGGATCGATCCCTAAAATTCGCATAAAACTTCACCTCGGTAATCATTTAATTATACCAAACTGTCGAAAAAAAAGAAACCGTTTCTACGGAAAAACAGGCGGTTTCTTTCCCTGGGCTTCTGTGGTATAATATTCACATCATGACTCATAAGGAGGATGCATTATGCGACACACCAGACAGAGCCGCATCATCGAACTGATCAATACCCACGACATCGACACCCAAGAAAAACTGGTGGAGATGCTCAATGCGGAGGGCTACCGCGTGACCCAGGCCACGGTTTCCAGAGACATTAAAAACCTGAAACTGGTCAAGACGCTGACCGGCCACGGAAAGTATAAATATACAGTTCCCAAGACTCCGGAACAGTCCCTGTCCGAGCGTTTCATTAAAATTCTGAAGGAAAGCGTGCTCAGCGTCAACTACTCCGGAAACATCATCGTGATCAAAACCCTGTCCGGCTGTGGAAACGCCGCAGCGGAAGCCATCGATACGTCCAATTTCCCCATGATCATCGGCAGTCTGGCCGGCGACAATACCATCTTCCTGGTCATCGACGATCCGGAGAAGGTACCTGCTTTAGTAGAACAGTTCAACCAGCTTCTGAAATAGTCGGGTGATACCATGATTACGCATATTAAAATTCAGGATTTTGCCATCATCGACCATCTGGATGTGGATTTTCACGAAGGGCTGAATGTGATCACCGGAGAGACCGGTGCCGGTAAGTCCATCATCATCGAGGCCATCAGCACCGCTCTCGGAAGCCGAGCCGATACCACCTACGTGCGCACCGGAAAGGATAAGGCCATCATTCAGCTGACGCTGGATACCGCCGACGACGTTTCCCGCGCTTTCTTCGAAGAAAACGGAATCCCCGCCGATGACGAATCCGTGATCAAACGGGAGATCAGCAAGACAGGAAAGAGCGTCTGCCGCATCAATGGCGAGATCGTTCCCGTATCCCTGCTCAACCGCTTCTGCCGCGGTCTGGCCGACATCCACGGCCAATACGACCACCAGTCCCTTCTCAACGCGGAACAACACATCCACCTTCTGGATTCCTTCGGCGGCGCCGAGATCCGAAAGGTCCGCGAAACCACGGCGGAGACGTACCAGAAATACGTGGAGTGCTCCCACCAGCTGAACGGTCTGAAGAACAACCTCTCCGCGGCCCAGCGCCAGCGGGATTTCATGAGCTTTGAGCTGGATGAGATCCGTAAGATCAAGCCCATTCTGGGCGAAGACGAAGAGCTGGTTCAGCGCATTTCTCTTCTCGAAAACAGCCAACGCATCTTCGAGCGCCTGTCCGGCGCCTACGACCTCCTGTTCGGCGAGGAGCCGTCCGTGATCGGAATGCTCAGCTCCGTCACCGGCCAGTTGGCTGACGTCTCCTCGTTTTCTCCGGAGATTTCCAGATTCAGCGATCAGGTATCCGACGCCTATTACCAGCTGGAGGACACGGCGGAACAGCTGCGCCGCTTCAAGGACGGTCTCACCTTCTCTCCGGAAGAGTTGGAAGAATCCTATCGGCGCATGGATCTTCTGGACGGCCTGAAGCGAAAGCACGGCGGTACCATCCAGTCCGTACTTGCCTATGCCGATCAGGTGGAATCCGATCTGGACCGCATCGACAACGCCGACGCGGAGATCGAACGCCTGACCCGGGACCTGAACATCTACGGCGATCAGCTGAAGCTGGCTTCTCAGCGGCTGTCTCTGCTTCGCAAAGAGGCGGCTCAGGACATGAGCCGCAGGATCAACGATGAGCTTCTGGAGCTGAACTTCCAAAACGCTCAATTTCTGGTGGACTTCAAGAAGACGGAGCGTCCCGTCTATACGTCCAACGGCATGGATACGGTGGAATTTCTGATTTCCACCAACAAGGGCGAAACGCCGAAGCCTCTGGCCAAGGTGGCCTCCGGCGGTGAAATTTCCCGCATCATGCTTGCCATGAAGCGGATCACCGGCGATCTGGACTACATCCCCACGCTGATCTTCGATGAGATCGACAGCGGAATCAGCGGAATCACCGCCAGCATCGTCGGAAAGAAGCTGATACAGATCGCACAGAACCATCAGGTATTGTGCATCACTCACCTGCCCCAGATCGCGGCCTGCGGCGCTCACCATTACAAGATCCAGAAGAGCGAGCAGGAGGATTCCACCGTTTCCACCGTAGTTCCGCTCTCCGAAGAGGAACGGGTGGACGAGATCGCCCGACTTCTGGGGGGAATCAACATCACCGAAACCACCAGAAACAGCGCCAGAGAGCTTTTGGAGCTGTCCCGGTGACCAATCACTTTTCGTACGATACAACGAAAAAAAGAGCCGCTGACGCCTTGGATGGCGCCGACGGCTCGTTCTTTTTCCGGCCTATTTTTTTCTGTAGTTCTTCAGAGCCACGCAGATGCGTTCGATGGTCTCCTCCACATCCAGTCCCTCCGTGGGCATGATGATGTCCGCGTAGCTTTCGTACAGGGGAACGCGGCTTCTGGCCAGATCCTCAATGGTCTGACCGGGGGCCATGGCAATGCCGCGGGTCTTGATATTGCTCAGCCGCGATTTCAGCGTGGGAACGGACAGCTGCAGGTAGATCACCGGTCCCAGATCGTGGAGATGTTTCATGGACTCCGGGTAGTAGATGGCGCTTCCGCCGGTGGAGATCACCGCGTTATCCACGTCCAGCTCCGTCAGAACCGCCTCTTCCGCCTGTTTGAAATAGTCATTTCCCTTGGTATTGATGATATCCTGAAGGAGCATTCCCTCCCGCTCCTGGATCAGCAGATCCGTATCGACGAACTGCTTCCCCAATGTCTTTGCCAAAACCACGCCCACCGTACTTTTTCCGGCGGCAGGCATACCAATTAAAACAACGGATTGTTTCATGTTTCAAACTCCTTTATGAGAAAAAAAGAGGTCGTCGGTGACAACCTCTTTCCAATCGTATTCGATGAATCGATTATTCTTCCGCAGCGGCTTCTTCTGCAGCTTCTGCTTCCGGAGCGTCTAAGGTTTCTTTGATGCTCAGGCTGATTCTCTTTCTTTCCTTGTCGATCTCCAGGATCTTGGCCTTGACTTCCTGACCTACGGAGATCTCATCAGCGATGTTGGTCACTCTCTTGTAAGCAACTTCGGAGATGTGTACCAGACCGTCCAGACCCGGTTCTAATTCTACGAATGCACCGTAATCCTTGATCTGAACTACCTTACCGGTGATGACCTGACCAACTTCGTACTTTTCGTCGATGACGGACCAGGGTTCCGGCATGTTCTGCTTCAGGCCCAGGGA
>JAGATO010000234.1 GCA_017621195.1 Bacillota bacterium
GCTGGGATACGAATTTCGTCAGCCTGAGCTTTTACGCAATGCGCTGACCCACAGTTCCAGCATTAACGAAGCACACCGGCAATACTATGAAAACAACGAGAGATTAGAATTTCTGGGCGATGCCGTGTTGGAAACGGTCATCAGCGATCGCCTCTATCACCTTTTGCCCAGAGGAGAGGAAGGAAAGCTGACCCGCATGAGAGCTTCCATCGTCTGTGAGGAATCCCTGGCTGACGTGGGACATCGACTGGGGGTGGGACAGGCTCTCATCCTGGGAAAGGGTGAAGAGCACAGCGGCGGAAGAAACCGTAGCTCTATGATCGCCGACGGAGTGGAGGCCATCATCGGTGCGATTTATCTGGACGGCGGCTTTTACGAGGCCCAGAAGGCGGTGCTGCGACTGTTCGATTCGGTGATCACCAGCGCTCTGAACGGAAAGTTGTATTCCGATTACAAGACGGCGCTGCAGGAGCGCCTGCATGTCAACGGCGATGTGCATATCCAGTACATTCTGGACGGTCAGGAAGGGCCGGATCACGACAAGACCTTCTACACCAGCGTTGCGGTCAACGGTGTGATCCTGGGCAGCGGAAGCGGCCGGAGTAAGAAAGAAGCGGAGCAAAACGCCGCCAAGGCTGCCATGAAAGATATGAGGTAAGACATACATGTATTTTAAACGAATCGACTTACAGGGATTCAAGTCCTTTGCCGATCCGGTCAGCATCGAATTTCACGAGGGAATCACCTGCATCGTAGGCCCTAACGGCAGCGGAAAGAGCAACATCTCCGATGCCCTGCGCTGGGTATTGGGAGAACAGAGCCCCAAAATGCTGCGGGGCGGAAAGATGGAAGAGGTGATCTTCGCCGGTACGGTCAACCGGAAATCCCGGGGCATGGCGGAGGTCACGCTGGTCATCGACAACTCGGAAGGGATCCTTCCCATCGATTATAACGAGGTTGCCATCACCCGCCGCATGTATCGGTCCGGTGAAAGCGAATACGCCATCAACAACACCGCCTGCCGCCTGCGGGACATCCGTGAGCTGATCATGGATACGGGCATCGGCGTGGACGGCTATTCCATCATCGGTCAGGGAAAGATCAGCGACATCGTCAGCAACAAACCGGAGAGCCGCCGGGAGATCTTCGAGGAGGCTGCCGGTATCGTCAAGTACCGGTCGCGGAAGGCGGAGGCGGAACGGAAGCTGGAAAATTCCAATGCCAATCTGGAGCGGGTCAACGATATCATCGGCGAGATCGAAGGCCGGATCGACGGATTGAAGGAGGACAGCCGGAAGGCGAAGGAATTTCTGGAGCTGAGGGAGCGTCAGAAGGGGATCGAAATCAACATCACCCTGAAGAACATCGAAGCGGTGGAACTGAAGAATGAATATCTGAAGGACGAGCTCAGCGAGCTGACGCTGGAAGTGGATGGCTTCAAGGAGAGAAAGGTCTCCCTGGAGGCGGAGATCGCCGACAACCGTCAGAGAAACGCGGCTCTGGATCAGAATGAGGTTCAGGTGCGGGATCTGCTGATGCACCAGACGGAAGAGATCAGCCGCATGGAAAATCAGACGCAGCTGAATCGGGAGTGGCTGTCCGCCATCGAGAGGGATCAGACGCGTTTACACGGCGAGATCGACGGCTTACTGGAAAAGCGGGCCATGGAAGAAAGGAACGGCGCCCAGCTGGCGGAAACGGGAGCATCCCTTGATGATCAGCTGACCCGTCTAAAAGAATCTCTGGAGGAGCTGCTGGACGAACAGAAAGATCAGACGCGTTCGGTGGAGGCTCTGGATCAGAAGGTGGAAGAACAGAAAAACGCGATCTATAGCTTATCGGCGGAGATGAGCTCCTGCAGGTCCGAGATCGCCGGCTTGGAAAACCTGAAGGATACGTTGACCCGGCGCAAGGATCTGCTGATTTCCGAGCGGGAAGGTGCCGTCAACGGCAGCGAACGGCTGGCGAAAGAAAGGGAAGAGACGGAGGAACGGATTCTCCGGTGCCGCCAGGAGCAGAAAGCGCTGGCGGAACAGGGTACGGCGCTGCGTCAGGAGCAGAAGGCGAAACGGGCGGAAGAGGAGCAGCTGCGTCAGGCGTTGGAAGAGCTGCGCATTTCCATCGGACAGACTCAGGCTCGGCGCCGCATGTTCCAGGATCTGGAGAATTCCTACGAGGGATATAACGGCGCCGTCAAATTTCTGATGAAACAGAACCTGCCCGGAATGGAGGGACTGGTGGCGGAACTGATCCAGGTTCCGAAGGACCTGGCAACCGCCGTAGAGAC
>JAGATO010000235.1 GCA_017621195.1 Bacillota bacterium
CCTGGATGATCGGTTTTGAAAGAGGTGGAATCGAATCGTTCTCCCGGTACGAAAACAAGCTGACAACAGCATGTTCCACGGCTTCATTTCCCTCTCGCAGTTCCAGAGCCAGACGGTCGGCAAGGTCAAACTCTCCGGGAACGATCAAATCGGTTCGTGTCAGACAGTCCAGGACGGTGACAGGACAGCCGGTTCCATAGATCCAGCGGTACACCGTGGGAAGGATGATTCCCTCCGTGTAATCGTCAGCATCTGCGGAACGAAAAGGCGTTCGGAAGATCGTTTCGGCAGTGGGGCCCTCCATGCGCAGGCGCAGGACGCGAAGCAGCGTATGGGCCTCAGCCTCACCGAACAACAGGATGAGAGCTTCCGTCATGGCCTGAGAAGAGCGCTTCATCTCGTCCAAAACCCGGCGCTGAGCCGCCTCTCTTTCCTGCGGAAGGCAGACCGCCCGGTCATAGATGGCCTGTGCCAACCTGTATTCCTGATGAGTTGATTTGCAGATTCGTTCTTCCATCTGCGTTCTGACCCATTCCGGCTGCACGATTTTGATCTTCTTACCCATGATCCGCCTCCTTTAATTAACATAATATATTTATCGTTTCCTTATTCCATTTCTACCCTTATCATCTCCTCGAACCCTTCCTTTTATACCTTCTATTTATACCTTCTATCGCACTATGAAAAAAGAGCGGTCGTCCCAATCGACCTGCCCGGTCTGCGGAACGTCCGCTCTCTTTGGTTTTCTCTTATCTTCTGCCGGGAATTCCGCATTCGCAGGGAACCGCCACCTGACATTTTCCACAGCCGTAGCGATCCCGGTCAGTATCTCCCACCTTCTTCTGAAACGCACGGCAAGCCTTGTGATTTTTGATCCTTCCGAATTGAATGGCCTGAACGGGACAGTGACCGATGCATTCTCCGCACTGAATGCAATAATCGTAAATGCCCTCATATGTACGGGTCGTAGGCTCTGCTTCCCAGTCGGTGATGATGCTGATGATACGTCCGGCGCATCCACGCTCCGTCAGGAGGTTTGCGGCCAGATTGAACGTTCCCAGACCGCAGGCGTAAGCCACATGGCGTTCCGACCAGTTGGATACCAGATCGATGACGGAATACCGAGGATCATCGTGGGATGGCATGCAGGTTCGATATCCCCGTGCCCTCAGCGCATCGCAGAGATAGTGGCGCAGCGCATCCTGAAATTTCTCACCCTCCCAGCGCGTATGAATCCACTGAGGAGAAGGCCAGGACATATCCACCTTGTTAGTTTCCCTTGGAACCTCGGAAGCCGGCAGAAATACGGCAATGACCGTTTTCGCCCCCGGAAGCCACTCGTCGACGGACAGACAGCGTTCCGATTGGATCTGCGGATCCTTATATTTCTCGAAGATCGGATCATCGGCGGACGCAAACCCCACCAGCGGTGCGTCGAAAATCCGCATTCCCACACAGTCCGGCGTCAGTGCCATCTCCTCCGATACGCGATTGATGGAGGAAAGCTCCGTAAAATCAACGGCCATTTTGATAAACGATTGTTTCGTCAGCATGTCGATACCCATTCCTTTCCGACGACAAATACATAAACTCTCAAGATTATATTACAAATCTATCTCATCCTTGTCAACTCCAAAGAAACGGCGCAGCACACGGCTGCGCCATCTCCCGCCGTTTTCAGAGAAAACGGTGTTACATCATGGTTCTGCGCACGTGGTCGCTGACGTCACCGACCACGTCGGACATTTCATCCACCGCGTGGTTCAGACCGCGCTGGATCTTTCTCTGGTAGCTGGGCTTGCTGTTGTTGTAGATATACATGCCCAGGGCCGCTCCTGCCAGGCCCATTCCCAAAGCCGTGCTCATCATTTTGCTTCCTGTCATAAAAACACCCATCCTTTCGTAAGAAATTGAAGAAGCCTTCTCACTTAGGATGGGTTTATTTTTATTTTTTATGTCGCGGAAGGCGCGGTAATAAAACCGCCGCCCACCAGATATTCCCCGTCGTACAGGACTACCGATTGTCCCGGCGTAGCCGCGCGCTGAGGATCCTGAAAGGAAATTTCCATTTTTTCATGGGAAACGCTGCGGATCATACATTGGGCAGGCTGTGCTGCATAGCGGATTTTTCCAAGAAGCGGCCTTCCGATCAGCTTCGTCGCCGCTGCGATACCGTCCTCACCGGACAGCCCCAGCATGACGCAGTCTTCCGCTTCCACTTCGCAGGAAAACAGGTCTTCGTTGCTTCCCAGAGTAACCGTATTGCGTTTCGCATCGATCTTCGTCACAAAGCGCGGTTTTCCGAAGGTCATTCCCAACCCTTTGCGCTGTCCGATGGTGTAATGTAAAATTCCGCGATGCTTTCCCAAAACCCGTCCCGTCTCTCCGTCGATGAAATCGCCTTCTTCAGCTGAGATGCCGCGGTCATTGAGATATTTCACATAATCGTCGTCGGGAATGAAACAGATTTCCTGGCTGTCGGCAGCATCCGCATTGAAGACACCGAAGCCACGCACCAGCTGACGAACCTGAGCCTTGTCCTCCACCTCTCCCAGCGGCAGGATCAGCCGCTGCAGGATATCCTGAGGAAGACGGTACAGCATGTAGGATTGGTCCTTGCGGCGATTGACGGCGGTCCGGATCCGGCAAGCCGGTTGGCCTTCCGCCGACTGCTCCACCCGGGCGTAATGGCCGGTTGCCAACCAACTGGCATCCAGGCGATCCGCCTCCTGAGCCATGGTGCGGAATTTCACCGTGGGATTGCATACGATGCAGGGGTTGGGCGTGCGCCCCGTTCGATAGGAATCGCAGAAGGGGCGGATCACATTGGTTTCAAACTCCTCCGCAACAGTACGTTGAACGAAGGAAATCCCCAGCTGTTCTGCCGCCATGGCGGCCCGTTCCCTTCCTTCCGTCTGGTTTCCCAGCACGTCGAAGTAATACCCGATCACTTCAAATCCTTTTTCTTTCAATAACAAAGCGGCGGCTGTGCTGTCCACGCCGCCGGAGAGTCCTAAAAGTACTCTGTTATTCTTCATCCTTTGCTTCTCCGTGATGATCGTCCTCGTCCGCATTGGGATCGTAATCCTTCAGACCTTCCAGTTCCAGGCCGTTCTTCTGCGCGTAATCGTAAATGGCAGCCTTAATGGCCTGTGCCGACAGAACGGAACAGTGGATCTTCGGTCCCGGCAGACCGCCGAGAGCATCCAGAACGTCCTTGTTGGTCACCTTCAATGCCTCTTCCAGTGTCTTTCCGATGATCATTTCCGTGGCCATGGAAGAAGAAGCGATAGCGGAACCGCAGCCGAAGGTCTTAAACTTCGCATCGGTGATCACACCATCTTCCACCTTCAGAGTAATCTGCATCATATCGCCGCAGACGGGGCTTCCGTAGGTTCCGATGGCATCGGCGTTTTCCACTTCCCCCACGTTGTGCGGATTCATAAACAGGTCCATGACCTTGTCGTTGTACATTGCCATATCAATTCCAACCTTTCTCTGCGGAAATCGGCGACAGCGCCCGCAGCTTTTCAACAATTTTTACTAAACATTCTACGGTGTAGTCCAGATCCTCCTTCGTGGTGAAATCCCCTACCGTGAAGCGCAGGGAACCGTGAATCTTCTCCACGGGAACGCCCAGAGCCACCAGTACGTGAGACGGCTCAAGGGACTTGGAGGAACAGGCAGACCCCGTAGAAATGCTGATTCCGTAATAGTCCAGCATCAGGAGCAGAGATTCTCCTTCGATGAAGTTAAACGCCAGATTTGCGTTTCCGGGATGGCGATGCTCCATTCCGCCGTTCACATCCACGTAAGGGATCTTTTCCTGTACCTGAGCGATGAAATAATTTCTCAGCTCCGTCAGCTTTGCGATGTGCTCGTCCAGATGGAGACGGGCCAACTCCGCCGCCTTTCCGAAACCGACGATATAAGGCACGTTTTCAGTACC
>JAGATO010000236.1 GCA_017621195.1 Bacillota bacterium
AACCAGCGATCTGGACGAAGACTACTTCGTAACCTCCGCTGCTGTATCCAAGGATACCACCATTAAGAACAATGTTGTCAAGACGACGGATGGCAAGGTTTACACTCTGGACAGCGACGTTATCGTTTACACCTGGGACGATGATGACGAAGAATGGACCAAGGGCTCCACTTCCGACATCAGAAAGGGCGACGACTACACCAAGGTTGTATTCTACGACGTAGTAGACACTGACAAGGTATACGATATCGTTCTGGTATGGTAATCTCACAAGAACCGGCCGCATCCTTCAAGGCCGATTCAAAATAACAAACCACATCAAAAGGAAAGCCCCTGCGGAAAACCGCAGGGGCTTTCTGCGTCAATAAAGCGTTGGCGACCGGTTTTCGATTGATCTTCGACTGACCTCGGTGAAATCTTGCACCATTTCCCCATGAATCCACCCTCATTTGCTGTAAAAACTGGACACGGTCGATCGCCAGCGGACGTCTGGACTCCAATCGTTCGCTGGCGGCTCACGCCAGCGGTCGATTCGACTTCGATGGTGGCGCGGCGAACATCCTATCCTCGCCCGATTCCGCGTTTGTAATGTCAAAATTCATGGTATGGGAGTGAAAATGCACGATGGGATGAGTTGGCATGGGACATCCCTATATTTCAGCATGGAAAGATCGTTAAATGATAGAGAAATACGCAAAACATATATTTCGGTGTCAGCATCGTCCTTAAATATAGCGAAAAATGAAAAACCTATATTTTTGCTTTTCCGATCGCTAATATATAGGAAACATTCGGGATTTCTTTGGTTGTTTCTATATATCGAAACGCAGAACGAACGAAAATATAGAAATCTGTCTTATTCCTTCTTGTTTGTTAAACACTACCATTTTTTGTTCTAAAAATCCCTATAAAATAGCGCTGAAAAAAGCGAAAAAACAGGACTTTTCAAATCCTCTATAAATTAGCGAAATGGGCCATACGAAATACAGAGATTTCACGTTCTCCTATATCATAAGCCGATTCCACTTGGAAAATATAGATGTTCCCTTCCCATCCAGCAATGGGAGCGTAGTATATAGTTCAAGAACATCGTATCATGCCAAGTGATTGGTTTACAACCATAAGTATTGTTTTGCAACCATACTGTTTCCGTCTTTCTTTTGTAACATTCGAAGGATAGCGCCGGATAGCGCCGCGCGTCGATTGGACTTTAATCGTGGGCTGCGGCGAGCGCAGCCCTTCCGCTGATACAATCCATGGAGCAGGCCGGGTTGACCGAAATGGAGTAGACCGGACCGACCAAACTGATGCCAAACTCATCGTATGCAACGATGGGGCCCACGCCATCCTCCTGAACAGCCACTATACGCAGAGGAATGCATCTCCGGCCATTTTGGAATTTCTGGGCTATATTCGCACCAACGATGACGCTGCCGACTATTCCTCAATCCTCATGCAAGCGGCGAAGGCCGAAGTACGCGGTGTTCGCCGGGACGAAAAAATCGGGAGGCAATACATGAGGATCGAACTAGTCTGTAAAAAGCTGTCCAAAGGAAAGTCACCTAAGGCCATCGCCGAAGAGTTGGAAGAAGATCTGAGCGTCATCGAGGTGAGCTGCCGGGCGGCGCAGCCCTTTGCGCCGGACTACGACGTGGACGCTATCTACGAGATCATGCAATAAAAAAACGCACGAAATGTGCGTTTTTTATTTTACGTGTCGCAGCCGAGCTTCAGCGTTTATCTGCTTTGGCTGCCAAGCGCGTGCCGACGGTCTGGAAGATCTGTACCAGTACCACCAGCAGCACCACGGCTGCCAGCATGATGAAATATTTATATCGGTAATACCCGTAATTGATAGCGATCTTTCCCAAACCGCCGCCGCCGATGATACCGCTCATGGCGGAATATCCCAAAATGGTAGTGATGGCGATGGTGGCATTGGAAATTAACGACGGAATGCTCTCCGGTATCATCACCTTGCCGATGATCTGCAGCGGCGAGGCTCCCATGCTCTGAGCCATCTCAATGGTATTGGGGCTCACTTCCCGGAAGCTGCTTTCCGCCAATCGGGCCACGAAAGGAAATGCGGCAATGACCAGCGGTACAATGGAAGCCGTTGTTCCCACCACCGTTCCAACGATCAGACGGGTCAGAGGAAAGACCAGAATCATCAGGATCAGAAACGGAATGGAGCGCAGCAGATTGATCACCGCGTTCAGTCCCTTTAAAAGCCACGCCGGAAGCGGTAACACACCGTCCTTTTCTCCGGCGACCAGAAGTACCCCCAGCGGCAGCCCGATCAAAATCGAGCATGCGGTGGCAAGCAGTGTAATGTAGACGGTCTCCCATATGGCCAGCGGAAATTCCGCTCGAATGATCACCCACGCTTCATTTAATGTATCCGGGGAGAACAGGTTGTTAAGCATGGAGTGCCACCCCCTCTTCTCCCGCATAAAACGAGTGAGGATTCCCTTCAGGAAAAACAAGACGACGCGCAGCCTCGGACTTGGGATGGGAAAAGACATCGGATACCCTTCCCTGTTCCACCACCTGGCCGCCGTCCAGAATGGCTACGTGGTTACAAACCTTTTCCACCACGCTCATCTGATGAGTAATGACGACGACCGTGATCCCCAGCTTTTGATTGATGTTACGGATCAGCTCCAGAATGGAATTGGTCGTCGCCGGATCCAGAGCGCTGGTCGCTTCGTCGCAGAGCAGAACCTTAGGATCCGTAGCCAAAGCCCGGGCAATGGCAACCCGCTGCTGCTGTCCGCCAGACAGCTGCGCGGGATAGGCCTTCGCCTTGTCTCCCAGTCCCACCACATTCAACAGTTCCATGGCCTTTTCCCTGGATTCCCGTTTGTTTTTCCCGGCCAGCTCCAGCGGAAAACACACGTTTTTCAGGCAATTTCGCTGCATCAGCAGATGAAAGCCCTGAAAGATCATGGAAATGCTTCGGCGCAGCTCCCGCAGCTGTCTCTCAGGCAAGGCTCCCACGTCGCAGCCGTCGATCCGGATCGTTCCGGAGGTGGGTCGTTCCAACATATTGATACAGCGTACCAGAGTGCTTTTTCCCGCACCGCTCATCCCGATGATACCGAAAATATCGCCGTCTTCGACGGTAAGGGACACGTGGCTCAATGCCTCCACGGTCCCTTCTTCCGTATAAAATTGTTTCGATATGTCTTTAATTTCTATCATAATCCCTTACTTTACTGCATCCAGCGTTGTCTGCTTTCCTCCATAGATTCCCAGAGGTTCCACATGGATGGCAGAGACGGACACGATATGCGTTCCGTTCTGCTGATTGAAGTCATCCAGATAAGGAACGTGCTGGAAGTAGTTGGCATCGACTTCTCCGCTTTCTACCACGTTGTTGGGCTGAACGTAATCGGTGAATTCCTTGATGTCCAGCGTAATGTCCTTGGCCGCCAGGATTTCCTTTGCCACTGCCAGAATTTCAGCGTGAGGAGTGGGAGATGCGGCAACGGAAATGGAAGTTCCGGCCAGCGCATCGTAGTCTACAGAGGCATCGTATCCGTCGGTGGGGTTATCCACGACGGATACAACGGCTCCGTCGTAAGTGGAGGTGATGAAGTCGGCAACCTGCTGGCTTTCCAGTGCAGCCTTCAGTGCCTTGATGCTGTCAGAGTTTTCGTTGCCCTCCTTGACGGCCAGAATGTTGCCGTAGGCGGAGGAGGAGCCTTCAATCCCCAGAGCATCCTTCTTGGGATTCAGACCGGCTTCGATGGCGTAGTTGGAATTGATGACTGCGTAATCCACATCCTGCAGGACGTTGGGCAGCTGTGCTGCTTCTACTTCGTTGAATTCAATGTTGTGCGGATTGTCCTCAATGTCCAGAATGGTAGCGGTAATCCCGGTGCCATCCTCCAACTTGATCAGGCCCAGATCCTGCAGCAGAAGCAGAGCTCTGGCTTCGTTGGTCGTGTCGTTAGGAATGGCAATTGTAATCGGCGCAGCTGCTTCCTCTTCGGTTGAGCCGCCGCAGGCGGTCAGAGAGAAAGCAACAGCTAGTACGAGGACGATGGCCAGTACAAGTGAGATGGATTTTTTCATGATACATAACTCCTTTCAAAATAAAAACCGGAAAGCTCCGATGAAGCTCTCCGGTGGTCATCTGCGCGATTCCGCATCGCTACGATGCGGTCTGGCATTCTACCTTTGCTTTGGAGAACGGCTCGGATACAAACGCATGCAAAGTCGTGCACATGGCGCACATGGTAGTGCACATGCACATGCACATGTTCATATTCATCATAATAGCTGCGTACGACTTTCTCACGATGGTATCCTCCCTTCTCTTTTAACCTATTGTTTCGATAGGTTGTATTATGTCACACATTTCCTACTAAGTCAATAGGTTAATTTCAAATTTTTTTATTTTTTCAGAAGCTCTACAGCCTTCTCCAGCTGTCGGTCCGCAGTCTCTCCGCTGAGATACTGCACTACATACCGTTCCAACGTAGCCATGGTTCCGTAGTCCAGACCGCCATAGGGACACATTCCCGCTTCCTTCTGGAACTTCTTTACCGCTGCTACGGTATCCTCATCCATCGTTCCCGTCAGACTCAGCTTCTCTCCCAGAAGGTTCAGCCGCTGCTGGGCCGCATAGACGTTCAGTCCCGTCTGTCCCGCATAATACTTCACCTTCTCGGTCATGGGAGCCAGCTTGGCATATTCCGCGGCGATCTCCTCCGCGCTCAGCCCCGAACCGTTGATGACGCAGACGTCGGGAGAAATTCCCGCCTTGTGGATGGTGTTTCCGTTGGGCGTAGTGAAATAGTACGTCGACACCTTCATGGTTCCGCCGTTTTTCAGATTCGTCATGGATTGGGCAATGCCCTTACCGTAGGTGGTGGTTCCTACCAGAGTGGCAACGCCGTGATCCTGCAGGGCTCCGGCCACGATTTCCGAAGAAGAAGCGCTTCCCTCGTTGATCAGCAGAACCAGCGGAAGCTCAAACTTGCTTCCTGCGCCTGTGGTTTCGATGGTTCCCAGGCTCTCTCCCTGGCGCGTCATCTCCATGATGACCTTCCCTTCACCGGGAATTAACATGTTGGCGATGTTGACAGCCACATTGACGTAGCCGCCTGGGTTGTTGCGCAGATCCAGGATCATGGCCTCCGCGCCCGCCTCTTTGACCGCCGTCAACGCCTTTCGAAACTCCTTGTCGGCATCGCTGTCAAACTGTGCAATCTGCACGTAAGCGATGTTGCCCTCCATCATCTCCCACGCTACCGCATCGGTACGGATCCGATCTCTGGTCACGTTCACCTTCAGCGTGGTGGTTCCTCTCTGGATGGTCAGTGTCACCTGCGTTCCCGCCTCACCGCGGATCAGCCGTTTCCATTCGTCCATGGTCTTTCCCGTCAGGTTGACACCGTCCACCGTCAGGATGATATCGCCGCTTTGGATTCCCGCCTGCTCCGCCGGGGAGTTGGCCACGGGAGAGACCACCTTGCAGCGGCCGTCATCGCTTTCCATGACGATACCGATGCCGTCAAACTCGCCGCTGACCTGTTCTTCCAGCTCGTCGCTCTCTTCCCGCGTGTCGAAATACTGGCTGTAGGGATCTCCCAGCGCGTCGAAAATTCCCTCATACGCACCGTTGACCAGCGTCTCATAGGAAATCTCATCCTTGTAGATTTCCCGCAGTCCCTGAATCAACCTTCCCATGAAATCCAGTTCCTCATCCAGCGTTTCCTCGTCCACCACATCCGCTGCCGCCGCATACACCCGGCTGCCGGAAGCGCCGTAC
>JAGATO010000237.1 GCA_017621195.1 Bacillota bacterium
CCGTACCTCCACATCCCTGAAAAAGTCATCCTGATACTGCAGCAGTTCTTCCAGCCGGTTCTCCTTTCGCAATTGGTCCACCGCCGCTGCTCCCAGCCCGGTCTGGCAGAACAGCGTTTCGTATTCTCGGGCCGTAGGTTGTCGATCCTCCCCTTCCAACTCCGCCAGCATAGGCCGCAAATCCATGCGCTGATCTCCGGGAGCAGTGTGGGCCAGATCCTCCACCGAACCCGTCCACAACAACAGCGCCAGCCACATCGCAACCGCCATCGCTGCGATGATTGCCGCCATTCGCAGCGCCGCTCCTGTCCGGAGCGTTTTCGTAGTCCTGCTCCTTTCATTTGTTTTTTCCAGTCGTTTCCGTCTCTTCATATTCCTATGTTCGCCGAAAACGACGAATCTATACAGTGTAGGATCGTTCATCCAAAAAGTACGAAAGGTGCCGCATTGCTGCTGCACCTTGTGTATATACCTTTCCAGCTATGTATCGAGAAACGCTTTGAGATCTGATTCGTACGACAAAATGCTCGTTTTCCCAGATTCCCGATCATGCGAAAAAACGAACGCGCCTTTTGAACCTCAGGGAAAAAGAGAGAAGCACGAGACTTCCCTCTTTCTACGTACCATTGACAGGTTCACCCGACAGGTTTTTCAGCCGATCGCTGACCGACGGTGAACCGTGACCCAGCTACGCCCGATACGTGGTCTTTCCACCCATAATGGTTTCGCAGACAGCGATGTCCTTGATCCGGTCATCGGAAACGGCGAATACGTCCTCCGCCAGAACCACCATGTCGGCCTGGTAGCCTTCTTTCAGCCGGCCCAGTCGGTCCTCCTGGAAGCAGGCTTTGGCGCCGTGGGTGGTAAACATCTCCACGGCTTCCTGAACGCTGACCTTTTCGTGGGGCAGCCAGCCGCCTTCCGGCGTTCCGTTCAGCTTTTGCCGGGTGACGGCAAAATACAGGTTATCCATCACGTCGAAGCTCTCCACCGGCGCGTCGGAACCGCCTACCGTGAGGATCCCCAGTTCATTCATAGTCTTCCAGGCGTAGGTCTCCTGCATCCATTCCTTCCCCACGCGAGCGTCCGTGATGTCCATGTCAGTAGCCACGAATACCGGCTGAATGTAAGCGATCACATCGTCCTTGGCCATGCGCTCCAAAATGCTTTTGGTGGTCAGCTGGGCGTGAACGATACCGTGACGGCGATCGGTACCGGGATACTGGCGGTTGGCAGCCTCAAAGGCCTCCAGCGTCACTTCCATGGCTTTATCGCCGATGCAGTGAACGGCGATCTGAATGTGTTCTTTCTGGGCCAGCGCGGCGAACTGATTCATTTCTTCCTGGCTGATGACCAGAAGGCCGTAATTATCCTCCGAACCCAGGTAAGGTTTGGTCAACGCCGCGGTCTTGGCTCCCAGAGAGCCGTCCAGCAGCAGCTTCAGCGGTCCGATCTTAAACACATCCCCCTGACCAGTGCGGTAGCCCTCGGCCACGAATTCTTCAAATTCGGGATAATGGAGGAACAGACACTGCTCATAGATGCGCACCGGCATCTCGCCCCGGGCCTCCAGATTCCGATAGG
>JAGATO010000238.1 GCA_017621195.1 Bacillota bacterium
AGCATTCCCCAAACACTGGTAGATTGTGTTGTTCAAGTAGATAAAATCGGCGATTCGGATTTGATTGGCCAAGGTTCTACCCGGAATTCTAAGAACCCCATAGAACTTATTATCGCAAAATACGCAAGTCAGGTGATGATCGGCGCCGGTCTCGTAAAGGATGGTTTCTCCTATCAAGCTGGCAGCGGCGGTATTTCGCTAGCAGTGGCTCGGTTTTTAAAAGAATACATGAAAGAAAATCATATTCAGGGGAGCTTTGCTTCCGGAGGAATAACATCTACGATGACAGACCTTCTCGATGAAGGATATTTTCGAGCATTACTTGATGTTCAAACCTTTGATTCGGGCGCTGTTTCTTCGTTATATCATAACGATCATCATATTGAAATGGATGCAGAAATGTATGCTGATCCTATGGCAAAGGGAACCGTGACCAACAATTTGGATGTGATGATTTTGTCGGCTACCGAAGTGGATATTAATTTCAACGTCAATGTTCTTACAGCTTCCGATGGCATCATTATGGGCGCATTAGGTGGTCATCCCGATACTGCTTCAGGAGCAAAATTAGCAATCGTAGTAGCTCCTCTCCTTCGAAAACGGATCCCCATTGTCGTTGATGAGGTTGTCACTATATCTACTCCTGGTGAAAGCATCGATGTTGTCGTTACAGAACGTGGAATCGCTGTTAATCCTTCCAATCCCGAATTGAAGAAAAAGCTAGTGGCCTTGGGTCTTCCCATCTGCGAAATCCAAGAGCTTCGAGATATGGCCTACCTTTTCACGGGCATCCCTGAAAAACCACGGCTAGGTGAGAAAATAGTTGGTTTGGTCGAGTACCATGATGGCACGATCATCGATGTAATCCGTAATGTATTGTAATTATCCCTATGCTTTTTTCATAAAACCTTCTCGCACAGAACTGTCTTAAAATCAGGACAGTTCTGTATTTATTTTGAATCGAACCTAATCAAGCTTTCACATTTTGCCGGATAGAAAAAGGGTCGCCTCAATTTGAAGCGGCCCTTGGATAGTTTCTTTTTTCAGCTATTATACTAATTCTCCTGCATCTGCCTTTGCCTGTTCTTCCGGCGTCATCTTCGTCAGGGTGATACCCATGAAGGCCATGACCAGAGTAACGATGGGCATGGTGTAGTTGAAGACAGCCCAGGGCAGATATGTGCTGACGCTGACGCCCAGAGTCGCTGCGATGTACATACCGCAGGTGTTCCAGGGAATCAGAGGAGAGGTTACGGTACCTGCGGATTCCAGAGCGTTGGACAGGCACTTGGGGTGGATCCCCGCTTTTCTGTAAGCGTTGGCGTACATTCTTCCGGGAATCAGGATGGAGATGTACCGTTCCGGCATTACGATGTTGGAAACAACGCAGGTAGCCAGAGTGGCGCCGATGAGGGCGGGACCGGTCTTGACAACCTTGGTGATCTTTTCGATGATGACTTCCAGCTGTCTGGTACCTTCCATAATTCCGCCGAACATCATGGCAATGATGGTCATCAGGATGGAAGAGGACATGTTCATCAGACCACCGGTGCTCAGCAGATCATTGAGGGATTCCACGTTGGTATTGCAGATAAAGCCGTTTCTGGAAACGGTCATCGAATGTCGCCGAAGGTAACGCCGATGAACATGGGGATGATCAGGCCGAGGAAAGACACAATGGCTTCCCAGAAGTACGGTGCCCGTACTTCTCTTTCTTCTCTAACATGTTGGATTCCTCCTGTGATAAGTGATAAATAATACACAATATAGCTGAGCAGCTTTTGCGGCTTCGGCGACAACCACTCCGCAAAAGCTGCAAGAAACCTGAGAAATATATTCTATTTCCTCAATTTTCATACAATTTCGAGTCGAAACAACTCCTCAATTTTCTCGGTTCCCTTTCGACGAAAATTAGAATAAAACAGATAAATTGTATTTATTTTTTTACAATTTGGTGTAAAAAAGAGGACTGCGCCATCGCGTAGTCCTCTTCTCGAATACAAGTACCTAATGATTGGTAAAGTCGTATCCAGTTGTTCTAAAGCTTATTTGCTGTAGTCGAAGAAGCCGACGCCGGTCTTTCTTCCCAGCTTGCCTGCTCTTACCATCTTCTTCAGCAGAACGTGAGCTCTGTACTTGGGATCGCCGTATTCGGTATACAGAACATCCATGATAGCCAGAACAACGTCCAGACCGATCAGATCGCCCAGAGCCAGGGGGCCCATCGGGTGATTTGCGCCCAGCTTCATGGCGGTATCGATGTCCTCTGCGGAAGCAACGCCGTCAGCCAGGATACCAACTGCTTCGTTGATCATCGGGATCAGAATTCTGTTTACAACGAATCCGGGAGCTTCTTCTACTTCAACCGGAGTCTTACCCAGCTTCTGGGACAGCTCAACGATCACGGCCTTGGTTTCTTCGGAAGTAGCCAGACCCTTGATGATCTCAACCAGCTTCATGGCCGGAACGGGATTGAAGAAGTGCATACCGATAACCTTGTCAGGTCTGTTGGTAGCGCTTGCGATTTCGGTGATGGACAGAGAAGAGGTGTTGGTAGCCAGGATGGTATTCGGTCCGCACAGCTGATCCAGTTCTGCGAACAGAGCCTTCTTTGCTTCCATATCTTCCGTAGCAGCTTCGATGATCAGGTCGGCATCCTTAACGATTTCGATATCGGTGGAGCCGTGGATTCTGGACAGAATCGCAGCTTTATCTTCTTCGGTGATCTTTTCCTTGGCAACCATCTTGGACAGGTTCTTCTCAACGGTAGCGATACCCTTGTCAATAGAAGACTGTCTTCTTGCTCTCAGAACTACTTCATAACCGTTCTGTGCGCAAACCTGAATGATTCCGGCGCCCATGGTACCGGTGCCTAATACGCCAATCTTTTTCATGATACATCCCTCCATGATAATCTTTTTCTATGTACGATGTTTTTATCGTTACATTTTTAACAATTTTTGCACTTTTACTATACTATGAAGCCGTGAAAAATGCAATGGGGAAATTGAAAGTCAGAATAATATTTTGAGTTTTTCTTATCTTCCCTTAAATTCTGCTTTTCTCTTGCCTAAAAATGCGGCCATACCCTCTTTTTGGTCCTCGGTGGCGAAGCACTTGGCGAATAATTCATTCTCAATCTTGATGGCTTCTTCCATGGGAACTTCGATGCCGCGCTTGATGGCCTGTGCAGAATATTTCACAGCCAGAGGTGCGTTCTTGGCGATCTTGTTGGCCAGAGTCATAGCTTCTTCCATCAGAGCTTCCGGTTCTACTACCTTGGATACCAGACCGATGTTCTTTGCTTCTTCTGCGTTGATCATTTCGCCGGTCAGGATCAGCTCCATAGCCTTGGACTTTCCGCAGATTCTTGCCATTCTCTGGGTTCCGCAGTAACCCGGGGTAATTCCCAGACCGACTTCCGGCTGACCGAACTTGGCCTTGGCGCTGGCGTAACGGATGTCGCAGCTCATCGCCAGCTCGCAGCCGCCGCCCAGAGCAAAACCGTTCACCGCAGCGATGCTGGGCTTATCCATCATTTCGATCTTGCGGAATACCTGGCTTCCCAGAACGCCGAATTCGTAACCTTCCTGTTCGTTCATGGTGCTCATCTGTGCGATGTCAGCGCCGGCAACGAAGGCTTTTCCTTCGCCGGTGAAGATCACAACCTGAACTTCGTCATCGGCGATAGCCTGATCCACAGCGGCGTCGATGGCCTTCAGAACGTCAGCATTCAGCGCGTTCATGGCTTCCGGCCGATTGATCTTGATCACAGCAACTTTTTCATTTTTTTCGAACAAAACTACACTCATGTTCTCTTCCTCCATTTTCTCTTGGATGTACAATCTTGTACTGTATTTCTAAATCCTCCGCGGCAAACCGCCCCGTCGAAATTTAGTTCTTTTTCAAAGGCTCTTTGGAATACAGCTGCGCATCGGGATTGTAGTTGGGAACCAGCTCCATCAGCCACTGCTTGGCCTCGTCGTCGGTCTTTCCCAGGATCTCCCGTATGCTGGCCTGCAGGCCGCCGGGGACCTCCAGCAGCCGGCTCAGCGCAGGCGACGGATCCACGGGATGTCCTACAAATATCTTATTATGCGTCGTCGTCTGAATTCCTTCTTCGTCCAGCAATAATTCTTCATATAATTTTTCTCCGGGCCGCAGACCGGTGATCCTGATCTCGATGTCCTTGTGGGGCTCGAAACCGGAAAGCCGGATCAGCTTTTCTGCCAAATCCATGATCTTCACCGGATCCCCCATGTCCAAAATGAAGATTTCGCCGCCTTCCGCCATGGCTCCTGCCTGGATCACCAGCTGCACCGCCTCCGGGATGGTCATGAAATAGCGGCAGATGTCCGGGTGAGTTACCGTCACCGGTCCACCGTGGGCGATCTGCTCCCGGAAGATGGGAATCACGCTGCCGTTGCTTCCCAGCACGTTTCCGAAGCGCACCGCTGCGTAATTCGTCCGGGAATTGGCGCTCTTATCCTGCAGCATCATCTCGCCCACCCGCTTGGTAGCTCCCATGACGTTGGTGGGATTGACCGCCTTGTCGGTACTGATCAGAACGAACTTGCTGACGGCGTATTCCTCCGCCAGATCCAGCAGGTTCTTCGTCCCCTGGATGTTGTTGACGATGGCCTCTCTGGGATTGGCCTCCATCAGCGGAACGTGCTTGTGAGCCGCCGCATGGAACACCACGTGGGGCTTGAACCGCCGGAACACTTCCTCCATCCGCTCGTAATCCCGAACCGAACCGATGACGATGTCGAATTCCACGTCGGGAAATATTCCGCGGATCTCGTTGGCCAGCTCGAAAATGCTGTTTTCGTAGATATCCACGGCAACCAGCCGCCGGGGTTTAAACCGGCAGATCTGACGGCACAGCTCCGAACCGATGGAGCCTCCGCCGCCGGTCACCATAACAATACGCCCTTCCAGATAGCCGCTGATGGCCCGCAGGTTGACCTTCACCGCTTCGCGGCCCAACAGGTCTTCGATATCGATATCCCGCAGCTTGTTGACCGTCACCTTTTCGTTGATCAGGTCGATGAGACCCGGAAGGATCTGCACCTTGCATCGGGTTTTACTGCATTCCTCGGCAATGTCCCGCAGCTCCGACTGGGGCGCCGACGGAATGGCGATGATAATCTCGTCGATGCCGTACTTTCGGGCAATCCGCCGGATGTCCTGACGGCCACCGGCGATCTTGACGCCCAGGATGCGGTTTCCCTGCTTGGACTTGTCGTCGTCGATGGCGACCACGATTTTCTTGCGGTCCTCGGGATGGAGCTTGATCTCTTTGATCATGGAGGCTCCCGCGTCTCCGGCGCCCACGATCATGACGCGGATCTGGTCATCGTCGCCCATGACGGTACTCCGCATGGATTCCTGAACCGACTTGTCGCGCCGCCCGTGAGTCACGTTGAATTTTCCCGGATAGAGGTGTTCTCTGATCATCCGGTACAGCATCCGCAGACCGCCGATGAGGACGATGTCTGTGAGAACCACCATGCCGTTGACTCCCCGGGGCAGATACTGCTGTGTAAACTGTAAAAAAGTGATGGCCAGGGCGTTTCCTACCACGGTGACGAACAGCACCTTCACCAGCTCTTCCGAGCCGGCGTATTTCCAGAGGCTGTTGTACAGGCCGCCCACCCAGTAGGTGGCCAGCTTCACCGCCACCAGGCCCAGGGCCGCGCCGATGAACACATCCAGATAGCTGGCAAACTGATTGCCGGTGACCACGAACTCAAACCGCATCAGCAGCGCCAGAATATAGGCAAATATAATGCAACACGCATCGCCGAACATCAGGGCGATGACTTTTGAAAGCTTTTTCATTGCGGATCCTTTGTTTGTTTTTTCTTACCGCAGATGCGGTTCCATCCCGCCGCCAGTGCCAGCT
>JAGATO010000239.1 GCA_017621195.1 Bacillota bacterium
GCTTTGAGCGGGTGGTGAAGCAGGCCATCGAAAATTTCCGCGAAATGGGACTGGAGCCTGTGATCTATCGCGCTCCCGCCAGCTTTCTGGCGGGCAGGCGGGTTTCCAAGGGCGGGTATTTCGGCGCTTCCGTGAACAAGCAGTTTGATTACGATCACGAGAACGATCAGGCCCTTTATCTGGACAAAAAGTTTGTAAACCATAAGCTGGAATGCCGCAGAAACGCATGGGAAGCCTATAAGGAAAAGGCAGCCCTTCACGCTGGCCCCGCGGTGGTGGAGAGCTTTGGAGAGATTCCCTTTGAGCCGGTGAATAAGCCGGAAAAGCTGCAGCTTTCCAAAGAGCAGCAGAAGCTTTCGGTGGAATATCAGAGCCAGGCCTCCGTCATGGGCACTCAGTATATCGATCCGGAGGAGAGAAGCTTCACGATTATCGCCTTCCCCGTGCCTGAAATCGGCGAGGATTTCCCGGCAATTTTCGACGAAATTTTGAAGATCAACACCCTGGATTATAAAAAATATCAGGACATTCAGCAGCGCATCATCGACGCTCTGGACAAGGCGGCCTGGGTGCGGATCAAAGGAAGCGGCGAAAACCGCACGGATTTAAAGGTGATGCTGCATACGCTTTCGGATCCCACAAAACAGACCAATTTTGAAAACTGCGTTGCTGATGTGAACATCCCCGTGGGAGAGGTCTTCACCTCGCCTGTATTAAAAGGCACCGAGGGTGTGCTTCATGTGACGGAAGTGTATTTGAACGACTTAAAATACCGGGATCTGGAGCTGACCTTTAAAGACGGTATGATTTCAGATTACCGCTGTGCGAACTTTGAAACGGAAGAGGAAAACAGAAAGCTCTTAAAGGATAACGTGCTGTTCCATCATGAAAGCCTTCCCATCGGCGAGTTCGCCATCGGAACCAACACCACGGCATACGTGGCGGCAAGACGTTTTGACATCAATGACAAGCTGCCGATTTTGATCGCGGAAAAGATGGGCCCTCATTTTGCGGTGGGCGACACCTGCTACAGCCATGAGGAGGACATGATGACCTATAATCCTGACGGAAAGGCCATCATCGCCCGGGACAACGAGGTCTCCGCGCTGCGCCATGAGGATATGGGAAAAGCCTACTTTAACTGCCATACCGACATCACGATTCCCTACGACGAGCTGGGCGAGCTGACCGCGGTGACGGAGGACGGCACGGAATACGAGATCATCCGGGACGGCAGGTTTGTGCTGGACGGAACGGAAGAGCTGAATATGCCTTTTTATGGCGCATAAACTTTTTTGAAAAAATTAGAGGAATTTATCATTGAGAAAAGAGAGCGGAAGAGAATGTTACGGAAAATGTAACTATTTCTTCCGCTTTTATTTATTTTCAAAGAAAATGAGCAAATAAAACCAAAAAAATAACCTTTTGAAATATTGACAAAAAAAGGATGAATAGATAGAATGAAATTAAACTGGATTTAGTGTAGCTGTGTGCTTGTGAAAAGTACACAAATAGAGTGTTGAAATTTGCACATAAGACAGCATTTTAAATGGTCAGTCTTTTGAGGAGAGGAGAGCGATTATGAAAAAAAGAAAATGGGCAAAACTTCTGGTGTTCCTGCTTGCGATTTCGATGATCTTCATGGATCAGTCGATGATATCGCTTGCTGAAGCTGTGACAGAACAGACGCAGGAAGCATCAGAGGAAAGCAGCATACCCGCAGAAAGTACAGTGGCTGCAGCAGAGGCACCCGCACCGACTGCGGAAGAGCCTGCGCCTGCAGCGCCGGAGGCTATTTCTGAGATTGTCACATCTGTGGAGGAGGGCACGGTACCGACTGCGTCCGCTGAGGTGGATGCACCTGAGACGATGGAGACTTCCGCAGTGGTTGAGACTCCTTCGGGGACTGAAACGCCTGCAGTGACAGAAACTCCTGCGGAGACAGAAACACCTGTTGCAGAGGGGACAGAAGCTTCTGAGGTTATTGAATCTGGGGCAGAAAGCGAGTCCGTAGTTGAAACAGAATCTGTGACAGAAGAAATGGAAAACGATGTAGTTGAGGCGGAGACTGAAACAGAGACTGAGATTGAAACAGAATCTGAGACTAAAACGGAGACTGAGATTGAAACAGAATCTGAGACTGAAATGGAAACCGAGATTGAAACAGAATCTGAGACTGAAACGGAAACTGAGATTGAAACAGAAGAGGAAACGGTGACCGAATCAGTTAAAACTGAATTCTCCTATCAGGACAGCCGCGTGATCATCATGGCAGTTGCGCAGAAGGAAGCGAACCTTCCTGAAAACGCAGTTCTGAAAGCGGATTACATTGCGCCTGGCAGCGCCGCTTATGAAGAAGCGATTGCTCAGATTGAAGCGGAATACGGCAGCGACAATCCGGCGATTCAGATGACCCATGTTTTGTATGACGTTTATTTTGAAGCTGACGGTGAGGAAATTGAACCCGAAGCGGGAACTGTTTCCGTTACCATGACATTTAAAAGGTCTATCCTTTCGGATGTGGAAGGAGATGTCATCAGCCGTGATGTTATTCACATCAAGGACAATGGTGAAACGGAAAAGGTTACGGACTACATCAATACCGATTCTGACGGCGGAGTGAGCGCCGTGGGTTTTACTACTGACAGCTTCAGTTTGATTGCTGTTACCACAACGGCGGATACGACGGAAGCTGTCACCACATTGGAGCTGGCCCCGTATATTACCGGTGCAGATGTAGAAGTTAAAGTCGGAGACGAATGGATAAGGGTGGATAATCTTGATTCTGTCGCACAGGATGCGGGGGCGAGAGTGAGAATTTCCTATTATCCTGAAGGCGTTAAGTTCGATGTCAACGGTGCGACCCTCACTTATACAGTGCCTTCTCTTCTTGTGGTTAAAGAAGCGATGGAATTTGATGTAAAAGATGGAACAGAAGTGGCGGGCCGTCTATACCTTGATACAGATGGTAAAGTGAGAATTGTTCTGGATACGGATTATCTGACAAAATACAACGGTTATCTGAAGAACGGCAGCTTCCTTGTGGAGGGTAGCTTTGATGCCGGCAAGATCAGCGGTGAGACGGATGTCGTATTTGGTTCTAACGTAACTGTAAAGATTCCGTTTGAACCTGATGTGGTTGTGGAAAAGAAAAGTATCAGTGTCAAAAAGACAAAAGTGGATACGACTAACCCCATTAAGAAGTATGAAAAAGGATACAACATCGAATATAAGGTTAAAGTAACCACTCCTTCGGATAATACGCAGACGGTTACTGGTGTAACTGTAGCGGATGTTTTTACAGAAGGTGCACAGTATGTTGGAAGTCTTGATGATGTGACGGTGGATGCCGGTGCGTTTGATCCTTCTAAGAAAGTATGGACAATCGGCGAAATGGAGAAGGGAAAGACCTATACTATGACCTATAAGGCAAGGGTACAGGATTCTTTCTTCAATAATGGAATTGATACTAATCGTAAAATCACAAATAAGGCGACCGTATCTGCGGATGAGCTGAAGGATCAATCGAGCACAGATACTACGGTTGCTTCAGCTACACTTGGTATTGATAAGAATATCGATTCGGTTTATGATCCTGAAACAAAGACGGTATCCTATAAGGTTGAAGTCACTGCGCCCAAGGACAACGACTGGACAGTGACGGATGTTACCGTTGATGATGTTTTTGGGACTGGTAAAGAGTACGTTCAGGATTATCAAGCTATCACTGTAACTAAGGGCTCTTATACCTTGGATGAGACAAGTAAGAAATTATCCTGGACAATCGGCAACATGGATCCCGGTGAAAAAGTTACTTTAACTTATACGATAAAAGTTGATGATGAAATCTTTTTGAAGCAAGGTTCGAGCGGAGCCATTGACAGAGATCTGGTTAATACGGCTAATGTTAAAGTAAATGGAACAAAAGTAGCCAAAGACAGCAGTACTGCAGATTTTAAGAAGACCTGGATTAAGAAGAGTGGAACGCTTGACAGCAGTACCGGTAAGGTGAATTATACTGTCACAGCGAATGAAACACCAAATCTCAATATTGATGGTACGTTCACATTTACGGATAAGCTGACCGGAAAAGACTGGATGTATGACGGCGATTTGACTGTAAAATGGTATGATGTAGATGGAAACTACATCGGCAGCGCTTCTATGAAGATTGATGGTAAAACTACCTGGACATGGTCTTCAAGCGGAACGGCAAATTCGCATTACAAATATGTCTTTACATATGCGGCAAAACTGGATCCGAATAAAGTGGTAATTGGTTCGCCTGCAGCGGTTGGCAATACAGCGGGAATTGGCATTGGAGTAGGTAGATCTAACTATAAACATGAAGCCTCCACATCGACTAATGGAAAGAGAAATACTGTATTAACCAAGAGCAAAGTTTCAGTTAATGAAAATATTGCCTCCTGGAAGAGCGTAATCAGTTGCGATGTGCCGGCTGGAGCAACATATACGGATTATCGTGACACTTCAAAAAAAGGATTCACTTTTACAGACGCTCAGATTAAAAGTGTGACATTAAACAAGGGGATAAAGGGAACCGATTATGTAGTTGAGCGTGTTAACGACAGCACCTTTAAGATTACATTTTTACAGGCGATGACAGGTCCAATTGAAGTTACATATGCGTGTACTTTGGATACGAGCAGTTTAAAAGAGGGTGAAACTGGCACCTATAGAAATAAGGGGGTGCTTGATTTTGGTGATTATGACACTACTGCGCAGGCTGATTGTACCTATACTAAAGAACGCCGTATTGATAAGGACGCAAGTACTTATGTTCCGGAAACTGGTATTCTGCAGTGGGTGATTAAGATCAATGTGACCGGAAATATGAGCGGAGATGCGACTGTTGTGGAAGAACTGCCCGAGGGACTGGTATTTGACAGTGTCAAGCGGTCTGATTCCACATCAGGAACCGCAGCAAAAGCAAGTACAACAATGGATGAGCCTGTTGTCAGCGCCGATGGAAGAACTGTGACGATTCAGGTACATAATCTGATTGCAGGACAGGGCAGTGCAGGCCAATATGGAATTCGCATTTATACAAAAATAGTGGATAAAGAATTCAGAACTGGCAATACAAGTAAGACTTTTACCAATACAGCGAAAGTAATATACAATGGTGAGACAACGCCGGATACGGCTTCAACAACAATTAGTAATACTGCATTGACAAAATCAGGAACCTACGATGAGACAACAGCGCCCTATATCAATTATCAGATTGTTGTCAACCCCAACGGCTATGATATGTTGCCCAACGCAACGGAAGTTGAAGTGACAGATACCATGGCAGCGGGCATGGAATTGTTGAAAGAAACTTTTAAGGTTGTAGGTGCAACTAGCGGAGATGTAACAGCTCAAATTAAGAATACGTTGAATTCCGAAGGAAATAAGTTTACGTTCGTTGTACCGGATAATGAAAAATTTACAGTAAGCTACAGCGCTTATTTTGAAGGAAACCTTGGGGAGTCCGTTGACCTGATTAATACAGTTAACTATTCCCTGAATACCAGCGAAAAGGGACAGACCAGCACAGAACACAAAATTATAGTAGTAA
>JAGATO010000240.1 GCA_017621195.1 Bacillota bacterium
GGACAGCTGCATGGAGTTTTTCTTCTCACCAGAAGGGGATGACCGCTATCTTAATGTGGAGCTGAACCCCAACGGCTGCAGCTTCATCGGTATTGGTACCGGCCGTGCTGACCGTGTACGGATTACACTGGAGCAGGAAGCGGAAGTCCTGCGGGCGCAGACTGCCCGCACACCGGATGGCTGGGAACTGACTTACCGTCTGCCGCTGACCTTCCTTCGGGTGCTGTATCCGGCGCTGTCACTGACACCGGGCACGGTTCTCAGAGCCAACTGCTATAAATGCGGCGACCTGACACTGGAGCCACATTACCTTTCGTGGAATCCTGTGACCAGCGCAAAGCCTGATTTTCACCGGCCATGTGACTTCGGCAGAATGGTGCTGGGGTAAATAAATATGACAGAAAATAAAACTCCCGGAATGGTTTTCCGGGAGTTTTCTGTTAAAATCGGATCTTTACGTAATTGATGTTCTTGCCTTTGCCGCTGAACTTGTCTTCGTATTCGGTGGTGAAGCGGCGGGCGGCCAGGGTGCAGTCCGGGCTGTGCAGGTCCCGGCTCATTTCTTCGATGGTCAGGCCCAGCCGTTCGATTTCCTCCAAAGTGAATGTGAAGAGGTCCTCGTTATCGGTTTTGAAGGCTACGAAGCCGCCGGGTTTCAAAATCTGCCGGTACTTCAGCAGTGTGTCGCCGTAGGTGAAGCGGCGCTTTTCGTGGCGCGGTTTCGGCCATGGGTCGCTGAAGTTGAGGTAGATGCCGTCCAGCTCTCCATCAGCAAAGAAGTCGCGGATGTCTGCCACGTAGGCAGAAACAAATCGCAGATTGGCGATGCGGGCTTCTTTGGCCCGTTCCAGGCCTCTGACCAGCACGGCGTCCAGCCCTTCGATCCCAACAAAGTATGCATCCGGGTCGTCCAGCGCGCGGGCGTTGATGAACTTGCCTTTGCCGCAGCCCAGCTCCAGGTAGAGGCGCCTGCTGTCGGTATCGGCGATGGGTGTGCTGTGCTGAATTTCAGATTCGACAGGATTCGACAAGCCAGCGGGTGCAGCCTGCCCGGTGGATGCAGCCTGTCCGGTGGATGTGGCCTGTCCGATGGATGCAGCTGGCTCCGCAGTCTCCTGCAGACTAGCGAAGTATTCCCGCCAGTTCCCTTTGTATTTGGCGGCGGTTTCTTTTACTTTCAGAGCGCTGCCGCCGATGTCTGTTACCAGATAGTCCTGGACTGCGGCCAACCGGCTGTCCAGGTTTTTTACTTTTTTATGTCTCATGGTTTCACCTTTTCTCTCTTAGTACAGTTTTGCGTCAGTTTAATCAAACAGCAGGGATTTCACGAATACGATGGGCTCACGGAACAGGTTGGTGAGTACCCGGTCTGCTGGAGTCGGTGCGTGGAGGTGGGTGATGGTTTCGCCGGAAACGGTCAATCCGGCCTTCCTCGCCAGGATTGTGCTGCGCAGAATATGAAAGTCGCTGGTAATGAAGCAGACACTGCCGTATTCAGGAACTGCTTCTGCGAGAAGCGGAACCGAATAGCGGAAATTCTCTGCCGTGCTGGTTGCCTGGTCTTCCAAAATCACCAGGTCTTCTGGCACGCCGCCTGCAATCAGATAGCGGGCCATGACCGTAGCTTCCGTATCGTTTTCATCGGAACCCTGTCCGCCGGAGACGATGAGCGGGGCGGAAGGATTTTGCTGGTGGTAGGCGAGAGCTGTGTCCAGCCTGCAGCGGAGCTGGGCAGATGGTTCCGTGCCATCCACACCGCAGCCCAGGACGATGACCGCATCCTCCTGGTAAGTGGCAGTGTCGTGCCAGCCGCAGACAAACAGAAGCCCGCCCAGTGCAGCCAGCAGCAGAACCGCCGCCAGAAGCAGGGCCAGGACTCGCCGCAGAAATTTATTTTGAAAGAAAGCGTTTGACATGGTGCCCTCTCTGTGTACATAATATAAATAGATTATAGCAGATTTTCGCAGGAAAAGAAAGAAGAGGAGGGGCCCGGAATGAAACCGGAATCCAGTGTGATTTTCTTCCCGTGCAGGGATATTGTCGAAACGAAAAAATATTACAGTCAGGTGCTGGGCCTGCCGGTCTATAAAGACCTGGGCAGCACGGTCTGGTTTGACTGCGGATATGGGTATCTGGCTTTCGTGGACTATGGTCCGGAGCGGGCCATGGCCAGCGGTGCCTGCATTTCTTTCAACCTGCCGACCACAGGAGCAGTGGACGAAATGTACGAAACTCTGAGCCGTTCCGATGTACCGGTTCTCGGCCTGGAAGGACCGCCGGAGCACCATCCGAAATTCCCGGTGTACTCTTTCTTCCTGTCAGATCCCAACGGATATGTGCTGGAGTTTCAGAAGACTACAGAATAACAAATAATACGAAAAAAACGAAGGAGGCAGAACTATGTATCAATTATGGGAAGATTTAAAAAGACTGAAAAGCTACCGCTGGGTGGAACTTTCCCACTCCATGAACAACGACAGTCCATACTGGGGCGGCATTCCTGACGGCTCCGTGGAACTGGGCAAAGTGGTTTACGACTGGGGCAATCCGATGCTGGACTGCCTGATTCAGACCTTCAAGTTCCCTGGCCAGTTCGGTACTCACATCGACTTTCCGAGCCATTTCATCAAGGACGGAGCTTACTCCGAATCCTACGGCGTGGAACACATGATGTATCCGCTGTGCGTCATCGACATCAGCGAAAAGGTGGCCAAGGACGTACACTATGCGGTGACTGCTGACGACATTAAAGAATACGAAGCGAAATACGGTCCGATTCCGGACGGTGCCTTCGTGGCACTGCGTACCGACTGGTACACCCGCTGGCCGGATATCAACGCGTTCTCCAACCTGGATGAAGAGGGCGGCGAACACTGCCCAGGCTGGTCCATGGAAGCGCTGAAGTACATCTACGAAGAACGCAATGCGGCAGCCAACGGCCACGAAACCCTGGACACCGACGCCAGCATGCTGGCAGTGGAAGCCGACGACCTGGCCTGCGAACGTTACGTACTGGCCAAGGGCAAGCTGCAGATTGAAGTTCTCCAGAACCTGGACAAAGTCCCTGCAGCCGGTGCTATCCTGATCTGCGGATGGCCTCGTCTCGAAGGCGCAACCGGCCTGCCAGTACGCGTCTGGGCGATTTGTGAAGAGTAAGGCGGGGCGCACGCCTCGGTTCGCCGGGCAAAATCACTCCTTTCGGCTCTTTTTCGCCTGTGGCGAGTGACGGTGGCGGTCCGGACGGTTTCATAATATGAGCGGTATCACGCGTTTTCTCCCTGCGGGGGCGAAAACGCGTGATTTTTTATGAGGGGCGGTGGTAATTCCGGCTTTCGCGGCTCTGGCGGAGGGATTTCAGCGGTGGATGTCACTCGTTTCAGGGACTGGGGACGAAAACGAGTGACAACCACCAGTTAGACAGACGCACC
>JAGATO010000241.1 GCA_017621195.1 Bacillota bacterium
GTGATCAGAGGATTGTCCGTGGCCGTCCCCGGCTCGTACGTCAGCGTTAGATCCTTCACTCGAAGATGACGGGCGTAAGTGCCGGTTCCCACAAGCAGCTTTCCCCGGGAGGCCAGCTCCGCCTCCGTCGTTCCTTTGGGCGCTATCACCAGATAGCCGCCGGGATCGACGCTCGCCTCCTTCCTTACGGTCATGATCTGTTGTTCACCGAAGGACAGACTGGTATAGCTGACCACATTTTCCCGCGTTCCACCGCCTTCGCTGACCGTTTCCGTCTCCACATCACCGGCGTAACGAAATTCGTCCATGATTGCTTCCGACAGGGTGGACGACAACATCAGCGCATCGGACAACCGGACGCTGTCCTGATAGGCGTCAAAGGACGCTTTGAGACCTGTAGCCACACCTGCCAGAACCAGAACCAGAAGCAGCAGCGTGACCAGCATTTCCGACAGGGTCAGTCCCGCCTGTGAGCGCAGCTTCATCGCCGTTTTTTTCACGATCCGCCACCCTCTTTCTCATAGCGATAGCTCCACAATATGCCGTCGCTGCTGTCTCCATCACCGCACAATTTCACCGTAAGCGGCGAACCGTCCACCTCAGAACCGTTGACGGTGACAGCCAAAGACGCCGTACCGCCCATCTCGCGTCCGACCTCCGCCTGAGAAATGGCCTGGTACAGCTGCTGATCCCGGGCAGCCGCCCTGGCATTGGCCCGGCCAGCCGCCAGGATCATGGTCAGCATCACGGCGCTGGACAATAAAATCATGGCGATGGCAACCAGCGTTTCCATCATGGTTTCGCCCCTGCGGGAGCGCAGCTTCCGACGAAGCTGTGCACTCGTATTTTTGCTCCGTCTCATGCGTCCGCCCCCTTTCTCGTCTCCGTCTTCTTCCACGTCACCACGGTGGTTTTGGTGGTCGTCACCGTAGTGACCGCGCCGCCGGCAACCGTGGTCCTCTGCGAAGTCTCGCGAACTTCCGGCTCAAACCGGAGCACCGTAACGTTGGCAGCGTCATTCGACGGCGTTTCCGACGAACTCACCGACGGCTCGTACCACAGTCGTACCTCCAGCGTATAGATCGGAGTGTTCTTATCATCCCGGGCTACGCAGAGGGAAACCGCTCCCTGCACCGCAGGGAAGTCATCCATCCCCGAAGCCGTCACTTCCAGTTTCATGGGAACGGTGTACCAGTGATCTTCTGCTCCGCCACCCGGAGCCCGTCCCGAGGGAGCCGCTCCCCGAAAGGGAATTCCTCCCACGGTCACATCCGGAAGCCCGTAATGATCGTAGAGCTGATCCAGCGGAAGCGCCATCGTTCCGTCGCTTTTCTGCTTCAGCACCGCTCCGCCGCCAAGCGTCACCGGAGCCTTTGCATAGGTGGTATTCTCTTCCGTATAGGCCTCCTGCAGCACGACGCCGTTGGTGTCGATCACCGCTGGATGAAAGGTCTTGGTCACGATGGTATCGTAAGACCCCGTAAACGTCATGCGCGGGATATCCTCGGACAGCAGCTGTGAGGCCGAAGCCACCGCCAGATACTCCTGCTGCTCCTGACGGTTTCGTTCCACGCGGCTTACGTTGGACAC
>JAGATO010000020.1 GCA_017621195.1 Bacillota bacterium
CACAGAAACAACTGACATTTTGAAAGGAAATCGTCAGGAGTAGTGTGTCGAAGAGTGGGAGTTCCTGTCGGATCCTTTTCCAAGTTTATTATCCCACGCGGAGAAAGGGGAAGCAAGGAAAAGAAATCGAGTTTTTTCGACATCCTTTGACAAGAACGGCCAGAAGAGCGACATCAGAGAAATTGTGCCGACAGTTGTTGCCGACACGGTTTTCGACGCTTGAAAAGACTGCTATAATGAACATATACATATGGGTAACGGAAAAGGAGAACGAAAATGTACCAGCTTATCAGCATTCCCTACGACAATTATATGATCGACCGCTATGGCGAGGCTCAGGCGCTGACCGGCATGGTCCGGGAGACCGGCTGCGATGGGATCGAATGGGTTTGGGGCGGAGAACCGGTGACGAAAGAAGTGCCCGAGGACGTGATCAACGGCTATCACCTGACGTTTTTTAACGATTGGCTGGACTATTACCTGGGAAATCATACGGCGCTGGAGGAGCGCTTCGGCAATCGCTGGAGCGAATACTACCGCGGTCGCGGGGCTGAGAACCTGGTGGAGCGTTACCGGGAGGATCTGCGCAGAGCCATGGCGCTGCAGTCGCAGTACACGGTGTTTCACGCTTCGGATGTCTCCATCGAAGAGACATATACGTACCGCTGGAACCACACTGACCGTCAGGTCATCGATGCCGTGGCGGAGGTTGTGAATCGGGTGTACGGACGGGAAGATCTGGGCGTGACGCTGCTTTTGGAAAATCTGTGGTGGCCCGGCTTTCGCTTCACCGATCCGGAAATGACGGCGGAGCTGCTGGATCAGATCCAGTACCCCAACAAAGGGATCATGCTGGACACCGGCCATCTGATGAATACCAACTGGAACCTGCGGACAGAGGAAGAAGCGGTGGATTACGTACTGGATCGGTATCGGGCTCATGGAACCGTAGGGCAATACGTCAAAGGACTTCATCTTCACCAGTCGCTGAGCGGTCAGTTTGCCGCAGAACACAGCGGAGTGCTGCCGCCGGATCTGCCCCGGGATTACATCGAGAAGTTCTGCTTCTCCTATGATTACATACAGAAGATAGACACGCACCGTCCATTTACCTCTCCGGCAGTGCAACGGCTTGTGGAGGAGATCCGGCCCCAGTGGCTGGTTCACGAGCTGGCGGCATCCGACAGAGCGGCGATGGTGAGTGCCGTGGCGACGCAGCGCAGAGCGCTGGGGGCAAAAACGTGATGACCGCGGATACCATCGGTATCCGCGGTCGCGCTGTGTCCGGAAAAGTCATTCGATATAATAAGTAGTTCGATTTATTCGATCGTGAAATAGACGAAGTAGGTGTTGGTAACGCTTTCGTCGGATTCTTCCGCATCGCTGATCTCTTGGGAGATCCGGTAGCTTCCGGGTTTCAGAGAACCGTACAAAACGGACCAGTCCACATTCCAGGACGTGGAAGATTCTTTTTCAATGGTCCGGATCTCATCCGGCCATTGCGGCACTTTGTGAGGATCGGCAAGATCGGCCACGAACCATTGACCGTCATTCAATACGTCCAGAACGTAGGGAGATTGGACGCTCAATTCGCCGGAGGCCTTGCCGCCGGATTGCTTACAGGTTACGGTCAGGCCGGTCTCGGTCACGTTTTCAGCGCTCAGCGCAATTCCCCAATCCAGGTCGGAATCGGCCATCAGGGCGCTGTACTGTATCTGGCTGAGAACAGGAAGCGATTCGTTCTCCGCTTCGTCAGGGACTGAGCCCGACTGGCCGAACAGAACACTGATATAGACGACGACCATTACTATGAAGATTGCTAAGATTGCTCTTGTACTGTCTTTCATGATGTACCCTCATTCGAAATATTCTGTCTTTTTTCTGTTACAATGATACCACAACTTTTTTTATTTAAAACATTACACATTCTTCGGCAGATGAAATTTCCATAAACTGGGTACGGAAGATGGAAAAAGCGATAAAATACAGATTGTTTGAGTTCATTGAAACGACGGAAGAACTATTCAAAAAATTCAGAACATGCTATAATAGAAGAAAGAGGTTGTCGCTGCAGATGAGGCAGAGAACATCGAGGCGATGATCGGAGAGAAACGGCGGGAACTGAGCCAAAAGGAGGAAGAATTATGCTGGATCGCTTATTTTACAATGGAATCGTTCGCACTATGGACGAGGGCAGGCCTGCGGTCATGCAGCAGTGGTCAACTCCGTTGCCATGGACAGGATCGTCAGATTGCCGGAGGCGGAGGAAATGCTGGGCAACCGCATTCATCCGGCCACCGGTGAGGTAGACGAAGCGGCGGTGAAGCTGTTCTACAAGGTCATGGACGAATGCACTGTGGAAGAGGTGGAAGCGCTGCTGAAATTCGGCATGAACAAGCTGGCGGAATGCGGAATCACCTGCTGTCAGACTGACGATCTGAAGGGGATTCCTGCGGCGCCCTGGCGCACCGTGATCCAGGCCTATCGGAATCTGGAGGCCCGGGGCGAGATGCCGGTGCGCATCTATGAGCAGTGTCTATTCCTCCATTATCCCGAATTTGAAGAATTCGTGGGCGAGGGCTACCGCACAGGGCAAGGGGATGTGTTTAAGATCGGACCGTTGAAGCTGCTTCTGGACGGCTCTCTGGGTGCGAAGACCGCGGCGTTGACCAAACCTTACCTGGGTTCAGAGGATAATTACGGACTTCTTGTCATCAGCCAGGCAGAAATGAATCAATTCGCCGCGCTGGCTCAGAAGGAGAACATCCAGATCGCCGTCCACTGCATCGGCGATAAAGCCATGGAAGTGACGCTGGAGGCCTTTGAGGCTGCCAACCGCCAGCATCCCGGAACCGACCGACGTCACGGCATCGTTCACGCCCAGCTGACCACCAGAAGCAGTCTGGACCGCATGGCCAAGGACGATGTGATCGCTTACATCCAGCCGGTCTTCGTGGCTACCGATATGGACATCACGGAAGCCCGCGTAGGGAAGGAATGGATGCAGGAGACCTACGCCTGGAAAACCATGAATGATTTGGGAATTCTCACGGTGGGCGGTTCCGACGCGCCGGTGGAGAGTTTCGACGTCATGGATAACCTGTACTTTGCCGTAACCCGGCAAAAGTTGAACGGAACGCCGGAAGGCGGCTGGCTGCCCCACGAAAAGGTCAGCGTTCAGGAAGCTGTGGAGATGTTTACCACCCACGGCGCCAAAGCCTGCTTCCAGGAGGATTGCCTGGGTCGGTTGAAAGAGGGATATCAGGCCGACATGGTGATCGATGCAGAGGACATCTTTGTGATCCCGGCGGAACGGATCAAGGATGTGGCTATCTGTGAGACCATCATGGGAGGAAAAACCACGTTTCACCGGTAAGAGCGTCGGACTGATGGGGCCCATGAAAAAATTTCATGGGTTCGGCGATGGTCAGGCGACGGATCATTCGATATAATAGAAGAACGCGGAGCACCGCGATACAGCCGATGATTCGATCAGAAAGAGGATCCTGGCGGATCCGAAGGAGGAGTATTATGCTGGAACGTTTGTTATGTAACGGAATCGTGTACACTATGGACGAGGAACGTCCGACGGCGGAGGCCGTGGGGATCAAAGACGGAAGGATCGCTTTCGTGGGAAGCAATGAAGAAGCTGCTGCGATGGAAGCAGCGGAAAAGGTGGATCTGGGTGGAAAGACCGTTTTGCCGGGTTTCAATGAAGGACATATGCACCTGGGCGGCTACGCCTTTTCCAACATGAATGTCAAGCTGGCTGATGCCAGAAGCGTACAGGACATTCTGGACAGTCTGAAACAG
>JAGATO010000242.1 GCA_017621195.1 Bacillota bacterium
AATGTTAGATATCAAACGCATCAGAGAAGACTATGAAGGCGTAAAAAAAGCGGTCGAATCCAGAGGTCACGGCGACTTCGGCCTGTCTCAGGTTCCGGAGCTGGACGCGAAGCGCAGAACGCTGCTGGCGGAAGTGGAAGCCATGAAGAACAAGCAGAACGTGGATTCCAAGGAAATTCCCAAACGCAAGAAGGCCGGAGAGGATGTCAGCGACCTGATGGCAGAGATGAAGGAGCTGTCTGAGCAGATCAAGGAGAGAAACGGCGAACTGGCTCAGTTGGAAGCGGATTTGAGAAACGCGCTGCTGAACATTCCCAACACGCCTTACGAGATCGTTCCCATCGGCGAATCCGATGCGGATAACCTGGAAGTGAAGAAGTTCATGGAGCCCACAAAGTTCGACTTCGAACCGAAGGCTCACTGGGATATCGGTACGGATCTGGACATTCTGGACTTTGAACGGGCTGCCAAGCTGTCCGGAACCCGCTTCACCGTCTACAAGGGACTGGGCGCCCGTCTGGAGCGTTCCATCATCAACTTTATGCTGGATCTCCACACCCAGCAGCACGGCTTCACCGAAATCCTGCCGCCCTTCATGGTCAATCGCGACGCTATGACCGGTACCGGCCAGCTGCCCAAGTTCGAGGACGACATGTTCTACGTACCGGCCAAGGACTTCTTCCTGATCCCCACGGCGGAGGTTCCTGTGACCAATCTGCGGGCCAACGAGATCATCGACGGCGACGAGCTGCCCATCTACTACACGGCCTATACGCCCTGCTTCCGCAAGGAGGCCGGTTCCGCCGGCCGCGATACCAGAGGTCTGATCCGTCAGCATCAGTTCAACAAGGTAGAGCTGGTGAAGTTCTGTAAGCCGGAGGACTCCTACGCTGAGCTGGATTCCCTGCTGGCCGCCGCGGAGGACGTGCTGAAGATTCTGGGGATTCCCTACCGCGTAGTCCGTCTGTGCACCGGAGACCTGGGCTTCAGCTCTGCAGAGACCTACGACATCGAAGTGTGGATGCCCAGCTACGGAAGATACGTTGAGATCTCTTCCTGCTCCAACTTCGAAAGCTTCCAGGCCCGCCGCGCCAACATCCGCTTCCGCAGAAGCGCCAAGGACAAGCCGGAATTCGTGCACACGCTGAACGGCTCCGGTCTGGCCGTAGGAAGAACCTGTGCCGCTATTCTGGAAAACTTCCAGCAGGCCGACGGATCCGTCGTGATTCCGGAAGCGCTGCGTCCGTACATGGGTGTGGACAAGATCGAAAAGAAGTAACGCCATGCCAGTGAAGCTGAGTGTAGGACAGAAGATACAGTTGAAAAAAAACCATGCCTGCGGCGGAAACACCTTTACGGTCATGCGCGCAGGCATGGATTTCCGCTTACAGTGCGACACCTGCAAGGCTCAGATCTGGCTCAGCCGCCCCGATGTGGAAAAGCGGCTGAAAAAGGTGCTGGAGCCGCAGGAGGAGCAGAATCAACGGAGGAACAACATATGAAGATTCAGGAATCCGGTGAAAACTATCTGGAGACCATATTGATCTTGGAAATGGAAAAGGGCAACGTCCGTTCCGTGGACGTGGCCAATCGTCTGGAATTCAGCAAGGCGTCCATCAGCCGCGCCATGGGAATTCTGAGAGAGGCGGGCTACCTGACCATCGATGACGCGGGAAATCTGCTGCTGACCGAAACCGGTCGAAAGAAGGCAAACCAGATCTACGAGCGTCACAAGCTGATCACCCGTTTCTTTGTGGAGGCGCTGGAAGTCAGCGAAGAGACGGCGGAGAAGGACGCCTGCCGCATCGAACACGTGATCAGCGACGAAACATTCGAACAGATGCGGCTGTGGCTGCAGACGGCGGAGGAATTTGAGCAGATGACCCAGGAGGTCAGCGCTTCCGCCCAGAACATGCAACAGGCGCTGGAAGAACTGAACGGCTTGAGCGGCCTGGAAGCCATGTTCAAAAAATAACGGGGGATGATAAAAATGGGAAAAGAGAAAACGGTAAAGACGAACGCCCTGCGCCAGCTGGATGCGAAGAAGATCTCTCACCAGACTTATACATACGATGCGCCGGAGGGCTTTCTGGACGGCGTGTCCGTAGCCAAGGCGGTAGGGCTGGACCCGGACAAGGTGTTCAAGACCTTGGTGACTCAGGGTGCCAGCAGGGAATATCACGTCTGCGTCATTCCGGTAGCCTGTGAGCTGGACTTGAAAAAAGCGGCGAAGCATTTCGGAGAAAAGTCCATCGCCATGATCCCGGCCAGAGAGATCACCAATGTGACCGGCTATATCAAGGGCGGATGTTCTCCCCTCGGGATGAAAAAGAAATACTCCACGGCCATCGACGCCAGCGCGTCGCAGCATTCCACCATCGTGGTCAGCGGCGGAAAGGTAGGCCTGCAGATGGAACTTTCGGTGGAGGCTCTCTGTGAACTGACCGATGCGGCCCTGGTGGATCTGACGGAGGCGTAGCCATGGGAGGATTGTTTCAGGGGTATTCGCTGTACGAATTCCTGTGGTTTTTCGCGATCTACGCCTTTTTGGGCTGGTGCGCCGAGGTGGCCTATGCGGCCATGTGCCAGGGAAAGTTTGTCAACCGCGGCTTTTTGAACGGACCTTACTGTCCCATCTACGGCTGCGGCGTGGTTCTTGTCATCGGACTTCTGACGCCGCTGAAGGGAAACAAACTGATTCTGTTTGTGGGATCTGTGCTTCTCACATCGGCACTGGAATGGATCACCGGCTTCGTGCTAGAGAAGGTATTCCACGACAAGTGGTGGGATTATTCGGACGTTCCCTTTAATCTGAACGGTTACATCTGCCTGAAATTCTCCATTCTGTGGGGCTTTGCCTGCATGTTCATCCTGGAGATCTTCCATCCTACGGTGGAGGCCCTGGTGGGGTGGATTCCCGCGAAGCTGGGTTGGCCACTGGTGGTCATTCTGCTGGCGGCATTCTTTGCCGATGCCTGCGTCACCGCACGGTCGATCCTGCGTCTGAACCAGCGTCTGGAACACATGGAGGAGATCGCCGAAAAGATGAGGGAGATCTCGGATCACATCGGCGAGGAAATCTCGGAAAACGTGCTGGAACTGATGGAAAAGAAAAAGGAATACGAGGAGCTGGCCCAGCGCCGTTCTTACGTTCACGACCGTCTGATGAAGGCCTACCCCGGAATGCGTTCCAACCGTCACGGGAAGGCGTTGGAAGATGTGCGCCGGCGGTTGGAGAACGGTTTGGAAAAGCTGGCTGCCGATCTGGAGCGCATCGAGCCGTCCGACGATACGGACAGCACCAAATAAAAGGCGTCTCTCATAAAAAGGAATATAATAAGAAGAAATACAACGGAAAACCCCGGGGCCGAAGCTCCGGGGTTTTCCTTGGTGTGCGTGTGTATCTACTTTCTAAAAGAAGGAAAGCAGGCGATTATTGAAGAGTGTCGATGCTGATCAGTTCGTATTCAGGCCTTAGCCGAATCGTCAGATCGTCACGGGCAGTTGCCAGCATCTGAGCGAATAAAGAGCTATAGGAGGTTTGCTTTTCATCGTTGCTGACCGCATCGTCACTGATATATAAGGGGCCGCCTTCATCGAAATAATAGGACCAGAGCTTCTGGCGGCAAAAGTTAGTTTCCCAGATCTGGCGATACAACCGGTCATTCAGGTACTTTTTGTTCAAAGCCTTCTGATAGTTGTCGTTTCCGCCCAGCGTTGCGATCTGGTTTTTCACATCGCTGTCGATCTGATCACGCTCCGTGTCCGTTAGAGATAACTGCAGCTGATCGGCCATCTCGCGAATGGCGTAGGAACTTTTCAGAGTCTGCATGGTTAAATTCTTCAATTCCTGTTGTTTCCGATCGCTGTCAGATTGGTTCCAATAGCTGTCATCTCCCTGATCCATTTGGTCCTTGGCAAAAAAGTAGTAGAACCGATATTCGCCCAGAGAAATCTGATGACCGTCGATGGTCATGATGTAGGACGGTTCCGTAGGAACTCCATCCACGATCAGCACTGCAGGATCCAACCCTTCTGGCTGGGGTTGACTCCCACAACTGCTGAGCGTAATTACGGAAAAGAGAAAGAGTATAACTGAGGTAAAAGGCCTCAGTATTTTTTTGTGGTGATACTGATGTCTCATGATTCCCTTCTCCCCTTCTGACAAGACATAGTATACCTGTCGATTATGTTGGTTTTGTGTAGTTGAAGTGGATATTCCTTGAACATTTCGTTGACTTCCGGTTGAGATCAGGAATAAAATGCAGGGCGGTTCTGCAGATCATGCGCGAGGATGAGTAAAGCGGCACTGTGATAGGTACACGCGGCGAAAACTGCTCGGCTGACGCGTCACCTTATCTGACATACTTGTATACAAGAATTTTCGCCAAAAGGGTAGACAAGCCGATGGTCGGATGATAGAATATGGGCAAATTAAACCGCACATTCAGTGATGGATTTTTTATTGAAGAGAGGGTAAGAGTATGTTTTATTTATTGATGGCCATTGCCATGCATTCGACGACGATGTTCGTCATGAAGTATTCGGAAAACAGCGAGGGAAACCGCTATGCGACCACGTTGTTTAATTTTTTGACCGGAATGATTATTTCCTTCTTTCTGATGAAGGAGAAAGTGCTGTTTTATTCCACGCCGCAAGGGTTTTTCGCCATGGGACTGGCCGTGATCAACGCCATTTGCATGACCAGCGGCATGGTGGTGTACCAGGTGACCGTAGGGAGAAACGGCGCGCCGCTGACGGCAACCTTCGGGCGTCTGGGGGTGTTGATTCCGACGGTCCTGTCCATGATCTTTTTTCATGAGGTTCCGTCCCTGGTTCAGATCGTTGGTCTGATCATAGCCATTTTGGCCATCATATATATTAACGGCGGAGGTGAGACCAATCAGATCGAATCGCTGTCGCTGCTGCTGGCCGTCTTTGTGATCAGCGGCCTGATGGATTTTTGTTCCAAACTCTACGGCGTGTACGGCGATGCGGCGATTCAGGATTACTACGTCTTCTATAGCTTTCTGTTCAATACGCTGCTGAGTCTGGGCATCCTGCTGGCGAAGAACCGAACCGTGAAGAAGAAGGACGTGACCAACGGTATCTTGCTGGGGATCCCCAACCAGCTGATTACCTACAGCATGGTGCGAGTGGTCCTGTACCTGCCCGCCTATCTGGCCTTTCCTCTGGCCAGCGCCGGAGTGATTCTGGCAGTCAACATCGTGAACTTTGTCGTATTCCGTGAAAAGCTCAGTCCCAGAGAGCTGCGGGCTACGCTGCTGATCGGCATTGCGCTGATCCTGCTGAACATATAAACGAATCGAAGAAAGGAAAAACGGACCGTGCTGTATCAGCCGGTCCGTCTTTCTTGAGCCGTTGTGACGGCCCAGTGAGCTTCAAGATTGTATATGAGGAATAAATCATTGTAAAAGGCAGATTATCTGGCGTCGGGCAACACCGTGCAAAGAAGGGACAGGAAACCGTCGATCAGCTCCCTCTTGGAGGTTTCTCCCGGCGGTGTCAGGATGTACACGTTGGTGAAGAGATCCCGGTCCAACTCGGGGATGACCTGCAGCTTGTGATCCGCCAGATCCTCTTCGATGAGACTGGTGGGAAGCAGGGTGATTACCTGACCTTCATAGGCCAATTCGCTGATGGTCTGCAGGTCGCCGATGTTCTTTTCGGCGGAGAAGAAATCGCCGTAATTCAACCCTACATTGGAGATTCCCGTTTCCACGCTGGCGCTCTTCAGCCGCAGGTTGATCTGCGTAAAGATGTTCTGTACCCGCTCCTGGATTACCGCGTCTTCCACATCCCGGTCGAAGACCAGAACGGCAGCGAACTTATCGCCGCCCATGCGGCAGGCCCGATCCGATTCCTCCAGTGTGGCCAGCAGAGTATGAGCGATCAGGATGAGAAGCTCATCGCCGTTACGATGACCGAAGGTGTCGTTATATTCTTTGAATTTGTCGATATCCATCATCAGCATGACCAGTTTGGAGGTTCCCTCCAGGAGCATCTGCTCCACGTCGCTGCGGAAGGCCGCATGAGTCAGAAGGCCCGTCAGGGAATCCCTGCGATACGTCCGTTCCCAATATTTTAGGCGGTTTTGAGCCTTGTTTCGCTCCGTATCCAGCAGGACCCTGGCGGAATGTGTTTGGGAAAAGTCTGCGATGATGATCTCTGAACGTTCCGCACGAACGGCCGAATCGTAGTATACGCGGGCATAGCAGAACACATAGATATTCGTTCCGTCCTTACGGCGCAGCTTGTGTTCCTGAAAGACCTGAGGACCTTTGGCCAGACCGGCGTTGGTCTGGCACAGGTATTCGGTACGATCTTCTTCCGGGATCAGATCCGCTTGGCGCAGGTGGAGCTGCAAAACATCATCCCGCGTATATCCCGTCAGCAACGGGAAGTTCTCATCCACAGTCACAATGCCCATGGAATCGTCGAGGAGATATCGGCTGTAGAAGATGGGATGGACGTGACCGCCTGCCGCGGGCAGTTCCAAAGGAGGAATGCCTTCGTGTTCGATCCAGGACGGATAGGCGGAATTTCTGGGAGTCGCAGCTGCGGAAACAGTATGGTTTGATTCCTTCGGCGGATTTTCCTTCAACAAAATCAGGAATTCCGATATGATGAAAGGATCAAATTGATTTCCGGCACAGCGCTTTAATTCTTCAATGGCCTGAGAAATGGACATGGCGGGACGGTAGGATCGATCGTTGGTCATGGCATCGTAGGCGTCCACAACAGCGATGACGCGGGACAGGAGAGGGATGCTTTCGCGGCTAAGGCCATCCGGATAGCCCGTTCCGTCCCATCGCTCGTGGTGGTGGAGGATCGCTTCGGCAATGCCATTCAGCTCATGATTACTGTTGGCGATTTCGTAGCCTTTGCGGGTATGAGTCTGCAGGATGGTCCATTCTTCGGAGGAAAGAGTTCCCGGTTTGTTGAGGATTTCCAGGGGGATGCCGATCTTTCCGATGTCGTGGAGCAGACAGAGCAGCGACAGGTTGCTCTGTTGGGCATCTGTGAGTCCGATGCGCTTCCCCAGCTTCGCACCCAGAGACTGGGTGCGTCGCACGTGGTATTCCGTGTCGCTGTCACATTCCCGCAGGGTGCGAATCAGAGATGTAAGCATTTCGGAATGGACAGAATCCCGGTCCAGCAGCTTTTTCGTTCGCATGGCCTTAGCAGCGACCTGCAGGGCCTGAGAAATATCAGGCGCCTCGTCGGTGGCGACGCTGACGGCGGATTGGAGTTGGCCCGGAAACTGCTGCTTTACCTACTCGAGGAAGCGAAGAACATCGGCTTCGCTGCTGTGACTGCACAGCGCGAAGAGACTGGCTTCCGGACCGCGGACGAAATAAGCCTGCCTTGGGAAACACTGACGCATGGTATCAGCCAGAAGTTTGATCTGGTGGTCACCGGCATGTATTCCCATGGTTGCGTTGAGGACGGACAGACTGTTGATATCGCAAACGGCAACGGCAACGGGACGGTGGAAGGCATTGGGTTCTTTTCGAATAAACAGCTGAAAGCTTTCCCAGTTCTGAAATCCGCTCAGGAGGTCGGTTTCCAAAGCAGCGTCGGAAAAGACGAGCAGCTGCCCCAGGCGTTGGCCTCGTTCGTTTTTCAGATTTTGGATATCACAGCGCAGAGGCTGTTCCTTTCCGTCTGCCAGAATGTAACACTGCTGGGAGAAGCTTTCGGATTCGGTCGCCACATCGGTGGGCAGGTCGTAATGGGTGAGAAAATCCTCCAATGCAGTACATTGATCGATAGGAATTCCGCCCAGAAGGGAGTTGGCTTTTTCGTTGTACAGGATCAGATTGTCGCTGTAATCGAACAGGACGATCCCTTGGCCGATATTTTCAAAGATGCTGGTCTTCAGGGTGTTGAGCATACCGTGAGTCGAGTAGTTGAAGCAACTCCAGAACAACAGAAAAGCGATGAGACTGTAGCAGCAGATGGAATAATCCAACAGGGTATAGACGCTGGTATCGGGCCAGAACAGGAAGATGGCATTGACGCTGACAATGGTCATAATTCCCAGAATGACAAAGTCGTACGGGGTACGATATTCTCTGGGAATTCGAAGACGCTTCCGAACCAAAAGGAACAGCACGGCAGCCACAAGAATATAGGTAAAGATCAGGTGCATCCAATAGAGCGGCTTCATCTCGTAGCTGTAGCTGGCGATCAACGTGTCCCGCCAGACGTAGTGAACGGCGATCTCCCGGAAGGGATTGACGGCGAAGACGAATAGCTCAAACAGAGCATAGGACGTACACAGGAAGAGCAGGGTTTTTCCTGTCCTTGTAAATCTACCCTTGGTAAAGTACACAGTAAAGACCAGAAGACAGATCAGCATGAAATCTATGGTAATGAAGTAGATGCTGGACATGACGGACATGGCGAAGTACTGTTTGAGCGAGATGCTGAGCAGATAGCTGATATCCACGATGGCGGCGCCGATGCAGGCAAAGGCCAGGTACCGTCCTGTGGTCTTGTTCTTCTGAAACGATGTGGTAGCCAGGAGCACGTCGACAACAGCAATCAAAAAGGAAATATCATAGTATATATCCAAGAATAACAAATTCATTTTGCATTCACTCCATTTCTTCCAGTTCGAGCATCTGCCGCAGACAGGAAAAGCAGCCGGAGCCCTCCTATTTTGTGGAAAGCCATATGGTTTCAGTGTAAATAACATGGACGAGATAGTCGATGGATTTCTTGTGCATGTGGAATCATAAAACAACAAAATCCGGCGAAGCTGTGCCCGTCGGATTTGTTGTGCATAGGACATTTATCGTAACGCAGAAAGCTCTTTTTTGCGGATTCCATCCTTACTTTGTCTGTTTCAGTTCTTCCGGCATCATCCGGGTGATCTCCAGAATTTCGCCGTACTTACTCATGATATAGGGATAGTTGTTACGCTTGTGGGGGACCATGCACTGGCTGCAGTCCTTAACACCATCCTCCGTATACTTGAAGTTTCCGCCGCATTTATCCTTCAGAGCGTACAGCGGGCAGTAGCAGAACAGACAGTTGAAGTTGTCCGGGTCATCCGTCTGATGACAGGGGAAGAACTCGCAGTCCTTGTGGTTGATAAACGAAAAATGTTTTCCCTTCCAATAATCCTGATACATAATCATAAACCTCCTTGTATCGCGCGGCAGGCCCCCCGGGAACGCTGCCGCTCTCCTAGTTTTTTATAGAAGATGTTCTCTTTCCAGAAAGCGAAGTACCCGGGCCTCCGACGGGACCATGGAAGAGGCCTTCGTGACCAGAAGCTGGGCGCGAATCTGGCAGATATCCTGCCGGATGCCCTGCATCTGACGCAGTCCTTCCAGGGACCAGGCCTTTCGCATGTTCTTCAGGTTTCGCAGATCTCGACGCAGTCCCTTCAATTCCAGGAGACCTTTCAGCGTGGGTTTGTTTTGGCGCTGCGCTTCGATCCGCTCCGCCAGATGATGGTGGAAGATCGTTCTGCTGTAGATCAGCTCCGGATCCAGACCGAAAATTTCGCCGGCCTCCTCGGCGGTGGACAGGGTGCGACGATCCATTTCGCCGTGGATGAAGGTGTAACGGGAGCCTTCGTAGGCGCCGAAGGCCTTCAGACCGTCCAGATAGCCCAGGCGCATCAGGTGCTGCGAGTAATCCTGATCGAAGATGAGAAAATTCCCCAGATCCCAACTGCTTTCGATGAGGATCAGCTCCCGTCCTTCGTCTTGAGCTCTCCGGACGTATTCCTCCCGCACTACGCCTACCGCATTCAGATTGACGGCGATGATGGTGTCGGCACCCCGGTCCAGGGCCATGCCGATGGGAAGATTGTCGCGATAGCCGCCGTCGATGAAGGATTCGCCGTCGATCTCATAGGGCGTCACCGCCGGAAAGCAGGAAGCGCTGGCCAGAATGTAGTCGATCAGCTGTCCGCGGGGGATGTCCTCCTTCCAGAGATATCTGGGCTCCAGCAAATCCCCGGTCTTCCGCTGCAGCAGCTCCACCGCCACCAGACCGTAGTCCATCTTCGAAGCGCGGATGGCCTCCTCGTCCAGCCGGGAAGCCAAAATTTCCTTCAGGTCGGTGTAGGAAGCGCCGCCCTTCTGCAGCGCCTGACTGAAATCGAACACCTTGGTGGTTTCCAGGCTGCGCCACAGCTCCCGGGCTTCGGAAAACGCCCCCTGGGCGATTGCCGCACCGTTGATGGCCCCCACCGAAGTTCCGACCACCATGTGGATGGGAATTCCCATTTCGCGCAGCGCCTGCCACACGCCGGCCTGATAGGCTCCGCGGGAACCGCCGCCGCTGAGTACCAATGCAGTCTTTTTCATTTGTGTTTCCTCCAATCCCCTACAGGCGATCGCCGGTTGTCGATGTTACAGCGCCGCCCGATAGATGGCCAGCGTCTGTTCCACAGTCAGCGGAACGAAGCCCAGCCGGAGACGGGCGTTGCAGTTCTTCGCCATTTCTTCCAGATGGGTGTCGTCGATGCCCACTTCGCGCAGCGTGGAGGGCAGACCCAGCGTCTCAAAGAGGAACGAAGATACCGCGTCGATGGTCCGCTCCGCCAGTTCCATGGGAGGAAGCGCCGGATCCAGACCGAACAGCTCCGTTCCCAGAGCGGTGAAGCGGGGCAGCGTCTCTTCGCTGAGGACGGCCCTCATCCAGTGGGGCGTCAGGATGGCCAGGCCTACGCCGTGAGTGATGTCGT
>JAGATO010000243.1 GCA_017621195.1 Bacillota bacterium
AAGGACAAGATCGGCCGCTTCAAGTTCGGCCCGGTCAAGCTGCTGAACGACGGTTCCATCGGATCTCACTCCGCAGCTCTGAGAGAAGAGTACAAGAACGATCCCGGCGTCAAGGGCCTGAGCCTGTTCAGCGACGAGGATCTGTACGAGATCTATTCCCTGGCCCAGAAGGAGGGCTTCGATGTAGTGACCCACTGCATCGGCGACGCTTCTCTGGAACAGGTACTGCAGACCGTGGAAAAGGTCATCTATGAAGATCCCAGACCGGATTGGAGACACGGCGTCATCCACTGCCAGATCATGGACAGCGAGCAGCAGGATCGCTTCAAGAAGCTGAACCTGGTGGCTTACGTACAGCCCATCTTCGTCAAGGCGGATTCCAACGTCGTCGATGCTTGCGTAGGACCGGAACTGGCAAAGCAGAGCTATAACTGGAGAAGATACATCGATCTGGGTGTACATATGTGCGGCGGTTCCGACTGTCCGGTAGAACCCTTCGATCCGCTGCCGAACATCTATTCCGCAGTGACCAGAAAGGGCTCCAACGGAAAGCCCTGGTATCCGGAAAACGGCGTTACCGTGGATGAAGCTGTAAGAATGTTCACCAAGGAAGCGGCGTATGCGTCCTATGAGGAGAACGAAAGAGGAACTCTGGGCGTCGGCAAGTACTGCGACATGGCTGTCATCGACAAGAACATCTACGAAATCGATCCCGATGAGATCAAGGACGCCAACGTGGTCATGACCGTCATCGACGGCGAAATCGTCTACGAGGCGTAACGGTACCGTAAAACAGCTGCATCAAAAACGGGATGCCAAAACTCTGGCATCCCGCTTAAATAGGGAGGAAAATGAAATGGACACAGTATTTTATAATGGCGTAATCAAGACCATGGACGATGCGTATCCGGAAGTCAGCGCTATCTGGGTTAAGGACGGCGTGATCCTGAGAGTGGGAGATGACGAAGAGATTCTGGCTCTGGCCGATGAAAACACCAAGAAGGTAGACCTGGGCGGAAAGCTGACCCTGCCCGGCTTCTGCGACACCCATATGCACCTGCTGTTCTACGGATCCCTGCTGCAGAGAATCGATATGACCGATGCCAAGACCTGGGAAGAATGCAAGGGCTGGCTGGTAGAAGATGCTCCCAAGGCCAGAACGGAAGGACGCTGGATCTTAGGAAGAAGCTTCAACCAGGACTACTGGTCCGATACCAACAAGATGCCGGATCGTCACGATCTGGATGCCATCACTGAAGATGTTCCCATCGCTTTGGTCAGAGCCTGCGGCCACATTGCTTGCTGCAACACCAAGGCTCTGGAATTGTCCGGTCTGTGGGAAGAACGCAAGGACACCACCAAGGAGACCATGGACTTCGGTGAAGACGGACTGCCCAATGGCTACGTTCGCGAAAATACCGTTGCCATTCTGACCAAGCAGTTCGCTACCTACGACCTGGCTCAGACCAAGGAACTGCTGGCACAGGCTACCCAGAACGCTCTGAAGAAGGGTATCGTTCAGTGCCATACCGACGACTTCAACCTGCTGGTAGAGGGCGACCTGAAGCAGAACTTACAGGCGTATAAAGAACTGGTAGACGAAGGCAGACTGCCCATCCGCATCTACGAACAGATCCGGTTCCAGAATAGCGATCAGCTGAAGGAATTCTTCGACATGGGCTACAAGATGAAGGAGAAGATCGGCCGCTTCAAGTTCGGTCCCATCAAGCTTTTGAACGACGGTTCCCTGGGCGCTCACTCCGCAGCCATGAGAGAAGAATATAAGAACGATCCCGGCGTCAAAGGCCTGAGCCTGTTCACCGACGAAGAACTGCTGAAGATCTACGAAATGTCCCAGCAGAACGGCTACGACGTAGTAACTCACTGCATCGGCGACGGTTCTCTGGAACAGGTATTACAGACCGTGGAAAAGGTGATCTACAAGTATCCGAGACCGGATTGGAGACACGGCGTCATCCACTGCCAGATCATGGACAGCGAACAGCAGGATCGCTTCAAGAAGCTGAACCTGACCGCTTACGTACAGCCCATCTTCGTCAAGTCCGACTCCAACATCGTAGACGACTGCGTAGGACCGGAACTGGCAAAGCAGAGCTACAACTGGAGAAGATACATCGACCTGGGTGTTCACATGTGCGGCGGTTCCGACTGCCCCGTTGAACCCTTTGACCCGCTGCCGAACATCTATTCCGCAGTGACCAGAAAGGGCTCCAACGGAAAGCCCTGGTATCCGGAAAACGGTGTAACGCTGGACGAAGCCATCCGCATGTTCACCGTAGAAGCTGCCTATGCGTCCTATGAAGAGAACGAAAGAGGAACTCTGGGCGTCGGCAAGTACTGCGACATGGCTGTCATCGACAGAAATCTCTACGAGATCGATCCCGATGAAATCAAGGACGCCAACGTAGTCATGACCGTCATCGACGGAGAAATCGTTTACGAAGCGTAGTCACATCGCTGGTCAACGAGGAAATTTAAGAGTATATTTAAGATAAAAAGCTGCCGCAGTGTTAGCGGCAGCTTTTTTCAAACCTGTGCGGAAGAGGTTCCGACGAGGGAGGAAAACCTATGGATACTATTTTTTATAACGGCGTGATCAAAACGTTGGACGAGGCCTATCCTCAGGTCAGTGCCATGGCTGTGAAGGACGGCGTCATCCTGCGCGTGGGCAGCGACGAGGCCATGCTGGCTCTGGCGGACGAACATACGAAGAAGATCGATCTGGAAGGAAAGTTCGCCCTGCCCGGCTTTGTGGACACCCATCTGCACCTGTATATGGGAGGTGCTTTTGCCCATCGCATCAACCTGTCCGGAGCCAGGAGATGGGCGGAAATCGTGGAGATCTGCAAGGCCGATGCGGTGAAGGCCAGGAAAGAGGGCCGCTGGGTGGTCTGCGGAAAGTTCAATAACGATTACTGGTCGGATACCAACAAGATTCCCGACCGTCACGATCTGGATGCTATCGCGGAGGACGTTCCGGTGTTCATGCAGAGGGCCTGCGGTCATCTGTCCACCTGCAACACCAAAGCTCTGCAGCTGGCCGGTCTCTGGGAGGAGAGAAAGGAAACGACGAAGCTCACCATGGACTTCGGCTCCGACGGTCTTCCCAACGGCTATCTGCGGGAACGGACCACCGGCCGGGTTTCGAAGATCATCATGAACTTCGAAGTGGAGGACGTGAAGAACCTGATCGAAGAGACGTGTCAGAAGGCGCTGGAAAAGGGATTGGTAGGCGTTCACTCCCACGATTTTAACATCGTCAGCGACGGTGACCAGAAGAAGGTGCTTCAGGCTTATAAGGAGTTGGTGGACGAAGGAAGGCTTCCCATTCGCGTCTATCAGCAGAACACCTTCCGGGAGCACGAGCAGATCGATGATTTCCTGTCCTGGGGATATCATCAGAACGATTCCATCGGTCGCTTTACCTTCGGACCGGTGAAGTTCGTAGCCGATGGTTCTCTTGGTTCTCACTCTGCGGCCATGAGAAAGCCCTATAAGAACGATCCGGAGATGAGAGGTATCCTGAACCTCAGCGACGAGAAGATTCTGAACTTGGCGGAAAAGGCGGCAGCTGCCGGCTTCGACATGGTAGCCCACTGCATCGGAGACCGGGCGCTGGAGCAGGTAATGAATGTATTCGAACATACTACGAAGAAATATCCGCGGGCCAATACCAGAAACGGCATCATCCACTGCCAGATCATGGACGAAGAACAGCAGGATAAATTCAGAGAGATGAACATGGTGGCCTACGTGCAGCCCATCTTCGTCAAGGCCGACGGCCTGGTGGTGGATGACTGCGTGGGAGAAGAACTGGGAAGACAGAGCTACAACTGGAGACGGTTTAAAGACATGGGAGTTCACATGTGCGGCGGTTCCGATTTTCCTATCGAGCCCTTCGATCCTCTGCCCAACCTGTATTATGCCGTCACCCGCATGACGAATAAAGGCAAGCCCTGGTATCCGGAAAACGGCGTGACGCTGGATGAAGCCGTCCGGATGTTTACCGTGGAAGCGGCCTACGCTTCCCACGAGGAGGCCACCCGGGGAACCTTGGGCGTAGGAAAATACTGCGACATGGTGGTTCTGGATAAGAATATCTACGAAGAACCCATCGAAGAACTGCTGAATACCACAGTGGAAATGACCGTGGTGGACGGTGAAGTGGCATACCGGAAGAAATAGAAGAAATAAAACAGAGGAGGCGATTCTGCCTCCTCTAATCTTTTGAACAATGTTTATGTGAAATGCTCTTATGTTAGGAAAAGCACTGAGACCTTCGGATCTCAGCCTTTTTTGTTGTTCTGATCCAGGCGGTCCAAGATCAGGCGGTAGCCGTCGGAACCGTAGACCAGGCATTTATTGATGCGGCTGATAGTGGCCGTGCTTGCGGTAGTGATTTTTTCGATGTCGCTGTAGGTCTTCTTCTGGCGCAAAAGCTTCGCTACCTGCAGCCGCTGGGCGATGGATTGGAGTTCCTTGATCGTACAGATGTCTTCAAAGAAACGATAGCATTCTTCCTGATTTTCCAAGGCGAGAATGGCTTCAAACAGATCGTCGATTTCTTCGTTGCGCAATTTGGACTGATAACTCATGATAACTCCTCCACTGTAACACTTTAACGCGATGCATTAAACCTATTATACAACAGAATGTTTTCATTTACAACAGGAAAGAGAGTGGTAAAACGCAAACTTTCACGGAGGAACGCTTGAAGGAAAGAGAAACTTTTGATATACTAAATATACTATTGACTCACATATGTGTAGGACAACAGATACAAACCGATCATTGGCCCGTGCCGCTGCCGGAGAAAGTGAAGTTTCGGTTGGAACCGGTGCCATATAGAAGGGAGACTAAAATGAAGACAATTGACGTTAAAATCTGTGCATGTACCGCCTGCGTTATGAACGGATCCATGTCCCTGTGCAATTCCGTCGAAAGCATGAAAAAGGTCAAGGATCAGCTGGGGATCGATGCAGATATCCAGGTAGAAATGTGCAAGTGCATCGGAGAACCGGGACACAGCGATAAATCGCCG
>JAGATO010000244.1 GCA_017621195.1 Bacillota bacterium
CACGCCCATGTCGAAATCCAGATCGGCAAACCTGCCGTTGTCGATGGTCAAGTCTCCGGCACCGCCGTCGATTCGCGCACTGTGATCTGCAGCGATCCTGTCGATCTCCACTTCTCCGGCTCCCAGATTCAGATCCAGGTCTTCGGTCAGAAGTTCTTCGATCTTCACGGTTCCCGCTCCCGTCAGTATGATAGCCGTATCGAACTCATATTCCTTGGGAATCGTCAAAACGAGTCTGGCGTTTCCGGACTGCATCCCCACGGCCGGACGGTCTTCCCAGATGGAGAGAACGCCGTCCTTATTCTCCAGCGTCAGGTATTTGAGGTTGCTGGATACGGAAAAGGAATCACCGGTCCGTAGTTCCAACTGAGCGCTGTCGATATCGATGCTCATGTCTTTCACCGTTCCCGCAATCGTGTATTCTTTCATTGTACCCTCTGCACTTCCGGAGCCGAAGGCAGGCACTATGCCTGTGATCGCACTGACGATCCCGCCCACGATGCTGATAACCAGCGTCAAAGCGAAGGCGATGGCGCAGTATTTAATGATTTTTTGCGTCGTTGTCATTTGATTTCAATGCCTCCAAACATACAGGTTCCGTTCAGATACAGGGTATAAGGGTTCGCGGGATTGTTGATATGGTCCTTGTAGGAAATCCCGCCGAAGATGGACCGAGAATTCACTTTTACGTTCAGACTGTCGGGAACGTAGATGTCGATTCCTCCGAAGATGGCAGAAGCATCGATGACGCAGTCACCTTCAATGATCGCATTCCGCAGATCACACTTCATGCCGCCGAAGACGGCATCCAGCTTCGTACCCCGGAACACTTCACCGGAGTAATCCATCGTAGCACCGGAGAACACGGCCGCTCCTTCCTTGTTTGCCGAAGTATCCAGCAACTTCCATTCTCCTTCGTTATCCCGCTGCCATACGCTGCCCAGGATCATCTTCACACCTACGGCGATGATGATGAGCGGCAGAAGCATCTTCCAGACGATATCGAAGCGGAAGATGTCTCTGCAGCAGAGAAACAAGATGACGCCCACACAAAGTCCGATGAGATTTCCCCCTTTATCCCGGTCGCTGATCAGTCCCACCCCACAGGGGATGATGATGAACAAGGTCCACCAGCCGTCGAAGAAAAGATTGATGTCGGTGATCCCGAAAGCGTTCATTGCCAAAGCCATTCCCGCAACCACAAGTATTATTCCCCAAACCACATTGCTCGTTCGTTTCATTTCGATTCTCCTATTCTGTATTGCGCCCTGCGGCGTTTCCGTTTCTGAAATTTTCACAGCTCTAAGTTACGATCCCATTGTACAAAATGCGCCGTCGTTTATATAGGCAGATTTTTCAGCACTTTGTGTCAGTTTTATAGATCTATTGTTCCTTTCGCCATGGCAGATTCACATTCCCTGTGTGACAATCGTTTCAGCTAAAATGCAATTCGAAGAACACATGGGGGATTACAAAAAACAAAAAACCGCCGAAAATATTGAAATTTCAACATTTTCAACGGTTTTTCCGATTTGGTGGAGACTAGGGGGATCGAACCCCTGACCTCTTGACTGCCAGTCAA
>JAGATO010000245.1 GCA_017621195.1 Bacillota bacterium
CTGATCGGCGAAGCATCTGGAGTGCATGACTAAAGAGGGGTCGTTGAAGCCGAACCAGCCGTGAACGCAGGGAGCCTGATAGCTGACGTTCCCCAGGTCCAGAGAACCGTTTCCGGCTCCGGCCGGCCGTACCACGTCGCCCATGGCTTCCTGATTCTTCACGAAAACCTTGCACAGCGCCTGGTTGGTACACAGGTCATAATAGGGAGATTCGAACTCTATGGCTTCCATGCGGGCACCGGTCATCATGGCTGCGCCTTCGGCGATCTTCATCATCTTGTCCATAGCAGCTTCCGCCGTGGCCTTTTTACGGGCACGAATGTAGAACTGAGTTTCCGCAAAGTCGGGAACGATGTTGGCAGCAACGCCGCCATTGCTGATGATGCCGTGGAACTGAACGTCGTTGGGAACGTGCTGACGGATGGCGTTGATACCGTTATACATCTGAATGACCGCATCCAGAGCGTTGACGCCTTCCTCCGGGCAAGCGGAGGCGTGAGCGGCCTTTCCGTAGAACCGGAACATTCTGGGCAGCAGACACATGGAGGTTCCGCTGACCTCGGAAACGGCACAGGGATGAGCCATCATGACGGCGGATGCTCCGGCAAAGGCGTTCTGCGCTGCCATGGCAACCTTGGCGCCGTCGGTTTCTTCCGCAGGCGTTCCATAGACCTCGACCTTTCCGCCGATCTCATCCAGTTCCGCCTGCAGGCCGATGGCTGCCAGAAGGGCGATGGTGGAGATCAGATTGTGACCACAACCGTGTCCTACTTCCGGAAGAGCATCGTATTCCGCGCAGTAAGCGATGGTAGCGCCGGGCTTTCCGCTGTCGTAGGAAGCCTTGAACGCCGTGGGAATTCCGCAAAATTCGGTCTCTACTTTAAATCCGTACTTGCGGAAGGCCGCGCAAAGCGCATCGGCAGCCTTGAATTCCTCACCGCCAACTTCCGGATTTTCGTACATGAACTTGGTGATCTCGAAGATCTCATCCAGATGCTTCTGCACTGTCGTCGTGATCGTATCTCTCATGATTTGGTTCCTCCTTATTGTTGTGTTGTTTTATTTTACAAACGGGCCAGGGATGAAGACACCGGCTCTGTCGTTGACGATTTCGCTGTCTTCCAGAGCCAGAGTACCGTTGACGATGACGGCATCGATCCCCACAGGCTTGATGTACAGGCTGTCGAAGGTGGCGCCGTCCATGATGGTATCGGGATTGAAGACGGTGATGTCGGCATCGCAACCTACGGCAATGCGGCCCTTATCCGACAATTCCAGACGCTTTGCGGGGGCCAGCGTCATCTTGCGCAGGGCGTCGATCAGAGAGATGACCTTGTCCTCGCGCACATATTTTCCCAGAACTCTGGGGAAGGTACCGGCCGCACGGGGATGACCGCTCTTTTCTCTGACGATACCGTCGCTGGCCACCATGCCGCAGCTGGGATTGGCGATGGCATCGGCAATTTCGTCCTCGTTCATGACGAAGGCCACCACGTACTGCTTCGGATCGTCTCTGCGGATCTCCTCGAACATCTCCTTTGTACAGAACTGGTTCTTGTACTTTCCGGAGGTCATTAAGATGTTCTCGTAGCTCTTTCCCCACTTCTCGAAGCAGCCGTCGTCGAAGACCGCCGTTCCGATGCCGGTGGAGAAGGCGTTATACGGATAGGTATCGTAGTCCAGCTTGGGATTTTTCGCCACGGCCTCATTGATCTCCTTCAGGGCGTCAGCCATCTGCCCCATGGCAGAGCAGCTGCTCAGATGAGAGATCTGGAACTTCTTTCCGCTTTCGTTGGCGATGCGGATCATTTCGCTGATGGCGTCCGGCGCTCCCGTAGAGTCGTCTCTGTAGTGCATGGAAACGAACAGATCCTCCTGAGGCTGAGCATTCAAAACCTGCATCACTTCTTCAAAGGTGATTCCGGGATCGTATTCCAGTCCGAAGGAAATTCCCCAGGCACCGTTGTCGATGTCGGCTTTCATCTGTTCTGCCAGCTCCGCGATCTGTTCCTGCGATGCCGCATCGTAGCGACCGATTCCCATGGCGGTTCTGGCGCTGTTGTAGCCGGCCTGCATCATGTAATTCGTAGGTGCGCCGCCCAGCTCTTCCACCACGTCCTGGAACATCTGCAGGCTCTGACGGGCGCTGCCGCAGTTTCCGCCCATGCAGGTGGTAACGCCCATCTGCAGCATCATTTCGGAAATCACGTATTCCTTTCCTTCGTTGATGAAGGACTCTTCATGCATATGAATATCGATAAATCCGGGAGAAACCACCCGGCCGGAAGCATCGATCACTTTCTTCGCTTCGCCGTCCACCTCACCTAACGCGACGATTTTTCCACCGGCAACAGCCACATTTCCCTTTACCATGCGGTTGGCCTCAAAATCGGGATACATGCCTCCCTTGATTAAAATATCGTACATGGTACCTCCTTTATTCCGCTAAGTACATTTTTTATAAATTAGTATAATCCAGTATACCGAATTTCTCCTGTGCTGTCAAAGAAAGCTTCTCATTTCTCTGAAATTTCGGTTTTTCCTCTATCCGGTTTTTCTTGCAAACGCTCCGTCCGTTGCGTATGATAATGATGAAAGA
>JAGATO010000021.1 GCA_017621195.1 Bacillota bacterium
ACCCCATAACGCCGGACACGATTTCCCCATGCTTCAGGTGAAATTCGTCCTGATTAAACTTCTTCAGAATGTCGCGCGCTTCGTCCACGCTTGGTACGTAACTCATATGTATACTCCTTTTCTGTAAAGATAAGAAGAGACGCCTCCGGCATCCCTCCCTGTTCGTTCTATTTAAAGTATTCCGGGTATTGTTCCCTCAGGGCCACTTCATCGATCTTGTAGCGGTTCAGATGTTTTTTCATCAGTTCCCGGGCCGTAGCCCCGTCCTTCTTGACGATGGCCTGAATGAGATCCTCATGATCCTTTACAATCTTTCCGTTCTTCACCGTACTCAGGGCCATGTTGCGAACCCGATCAAAGTGAATCGAAAGGTTCTGCATCAAAAACCGGATCTGGGTCTTTCTGGCGATATCGAAGAGGATGTCGTGAAACTCATTGTCCAGATCCATCAGATTCTCCGGATAGTAGTTGTCCAGATAGAAGTTCTGAAGGCGCACATTGACCATGAGACGCTCGATGTCCTCCAGCGTAGCCTTCTCGCAGACCTGCTCCACCACGGCACATTCCAGCACGTCCCGCATGAACCGTGCCTCTTCCACCAGCTCGTTATCGATCAGCGACACCACGCTTTTCCTCTGGGGATGTGTCTCGATGATCTTCACCCGGGACAATTCGATGAGAGCTTCCCGCACCGGTGTCCGGGACAGTCCCAGCTCCGCCGCCAGTTCGTTTTCGCTGATCTGACTTCCGGGCGCCAGCTCCAGATGTATGATGTTATCTTTCACCGTGCGAAACGCGTAGTCCCGTCCCGTTTCCCGCGGAAGTCTTTCCGATAAGCGCATTTCCCTGCCTCCTTCTCTTCTTTCTTACCCTTTAGTTTACAGGATTTCAAGGTTCGCGTCAAGAATCGAAGCCATTTTTTGTCAAGTAATCCACGAGCTCAGACCGTCCCCGCCGTTCGATCCCGCATATCCCCCTGATGGCCGCAGTCATGGTAGGCCTGCATGATCTCCAGAATGCCGGTATCCTTGTTCCTGCTGTGCTTCACCGATTCTCCCCTTGCCAACCGATGGCCGCCCGGATATAATAAGTTTATTGGCAGGAGGATACTATCAATGAAAACAAAACTGAAAGACAAATATAAATTTACGATTCAGACGAAGATTACGCCGGAGGTGTACCGGAACTTCGCGAAATTCGACACCTTTATGGTCCGGAAACGGTGGGTCTTCCCGGTGGTCGTCTGTTCCGTTCTTTTGGTGATCGCGGCCATGTTCTTCGCCGCCCACATGAATCTGCTGGCGGTGACTTCGGCTGCCTTCGCTCTCGTCTACGCTGTGGCCTTCTTCAACACCTTTTCCCGGATCATGCGGGATAACACCCACAACGCACCTCGAGGAGCCGTTATCGACGACTATCTGGTGAGCCTCACCGACGAGGGTGTAGAGATCTACAGCGAAGAGGAACAGGCAGCCTGTACCTGGGAAGAGCTTCATGCGGCTTATCTCCTCTCCGACTGCATCGCGCTGTACCTGAAGAAGGACAAATCCTTCCTGATCACGGAACCCAGCAAAAAGCGGTTTGCGTCCATCTGGGACTACGTCTGCCAGTGCGCCGGCTCCAAGGCCAGAGATCGCCGCTCTTCCGTTTCTTAATTGAATTCTTCGTTCGAAACACCGGAATTCCCCCGAAAGGACGCCGGTGTTTTCTTTCGTTTGACCAAAACGCAGAAAAAAATAAGAAAATTCTTTTCGCGCAATTTTTACTCTTGAATCCTAGTATACAAGTTGTATAATATGGGTAAAGACCGCTTGAACAAGCGGAGTTTCTTATGTCCAAACTATTGAGTGTGAATTATACAGGAGGAAAATGCTATGAATGAAGTTCTTCAGACAATTTCCCGCATCGGTATCGTTCCGGTCATCGCCATCGACGATGCGAAAAAAGCCGTACCTTTGGCCCGTGCCTTAGCCGAAGGCGGACTGCCGGCTGCGGAAGTTACGTTCCGTACCGATGCTGCGGAGGAAGCCATGAAGGCCATCGCTGCCGAGGTTCCCGACATGCTGCTGGGCGCCGGTACGGTCCTGACCAAGGATCAGCTGGATCGCGCTCTGGCTGCAGGCGCCAAGTTCATCGTCAGCCCCGGCTTCAACCCGGAAATGGTAAAATACGGTCTGGAAAAGGGTGCGCTGATGCTGCCCGGAACCGCCACCGGCGGCGAGATGGAGCAGGCCATGGCTCTGGGTCTGGAAGTGGTCAAGTTCTTCCCCGCAGAGCAGAACGGCGGCGTTGCCAAGCTGAAGGCTCTGGCCGGTCCCTACCGGACGCTGAAATGGATGCCCACCGGCGGTGTCAACACCAAGAACCTGATGGATTATCTGTCCTTCGACCAGATCGCTGCCTGCGGCGGAACCTGGATGGTAAAGAAGGAACTGATCGAAAGCGAAAACTGGGCGGAGATCACCCGCATCTGTAAGGAAGCGGTCAAGACCATGCTGGGCTTCTCCATCCACCATCTGGGAATCAACTGCGCCAACGAAGAAGAGGCTGCGGCCACCGCAAAGACCCTCTGCGCTCTGTTCGGCTTCGATTATAAGCCGGGCAACTCTTCCATCTTCGCCGGAACTGCGGTAGAATGTATGAAGAAGCCGTTCCTGGGTGACATGGGTCACCTGGCTATCGGCACCAACAGCGTAGACCGCGCCATCTATCACCTGAGCCGTCAGGGCGTGAAATTCGACGAATCCACACGCAAGGTGGACGCCAAGGGAAATACCAAGGCCATCTACATCAAGGGACAGTTTGGCGGATTTGCCATTCATTTAGTTAAGAAATAACGGGATGACACGAAAGGAGATTGAACATCATGGGTAAGATTATCACATTCGGTGAAATTATGCTGCGTCTGGCTCCCAACGGCTACTATCGCTTCTTCCAGAACGATCAGATGCAGGCCACGTTCGGCGGCGGCGAAGCCAACGTTGCCGTTTCTTTGGCCAACTACGGCATGGACGTCGCTTACGTTACGAAGCTGCCGAAGCACGCCATCGGTCAGGCAGCCGTGGATTCTCTGCGTTACTTCGGCGTAGATACGTCCAAGATCACCCGTGGCGGCGACCGCGTCGGTATCTACTTCCTGGAAAAGGGCGCTTCTCAGAGAGGTTCCGTCTGCATCTACGACAGAGCTCACTCCGCCATTCAGGAAGCCAGCCGGGAGGACTTCGACTGGGATGACATCTTCGAAGGCGCTGAATGGTTCCACTTCACCGGAATCACTCCGGCTCTCGGTCCCAACGTGGTAGAGATCTGCAAGGATGCCTGCAAGGCAGCCAAGGCCAAGGGCGTGAAGATCT
>JAGATO010000246.1 GCA_017621195.1 Bacillota bacterium
ATACCGATATGCCGGCATTCTTCCTGGTAAATAAGATGGATAAGGAAAACGTAGATTTCGACAAGCTGTTAAACGAAATGAGAGATCGTTTCGGTAAGATCGTAACTCCGTTTATGTTCCCCATCTTCGACGGCGAAGAACTGAAGGGTTTTGTCAATGTTGTGACGAAGAAGGCGTACAAGTTCACCGAAGCCGGAAGAACCGAAATCGACGTTCCCGAAGATTGCAAGGACATGCTGGAAGAATACCATCAGATGGTGATCGAATCCGTAGCGGAAAGCGATGAAGCCCTGATGGAAAAATACTTCGACGGCGAAGAATTTACCCCGGATGAAATTTCCGCCGGTCTGAGAGCCGGTATCAAGGCCGGATCTCTCGTTCCCGTCATGCTGTGCTCCGCTCTGAAGATCATCGGAACCAAGGCGCTGCTGCAGTTCATCTGCGACCTGTTCCCCACTCCGCAGGAGCACAAGGAATACGTCGGAATCAACGCTGCCGAAGAGACCGAAATCAGAGCCTGCGAATCTTCCGAAAAGGCCTCCGCTTTCGTATTCAAGACGCTGGCTGACCCCTTCGTAGGAAAGATTTCCATGATCAAGGTCATTTCCGGCTCCATCAGAGTCGGTCAGGAATACTACAATCCCCATGCCGATAAGGTGGAAAAGATCGGTAAGATGTTCTTCATGAGAGGAAAGTCTCAGTTCGATACCGACGTTGCCGAAGCCGGCGACATCGCCGCCATCGCTAAACTGCAGTTCGCCAAGACCGGCGATACTCTGTGCGACAAGGATGCCCCCATTCGCTATCCGGCTGTATTCTTCCCGGAACCTTCCTTACAGATGGCCATCGAACCCAAGAACAAGGGCGATGAAGATAAGGTTGGCGTAGGTCTGAACCGTCTGATGGAAGAAGACCCGTCCTTCTCCGTATCCAGAAACACCGAAACCCATCAGACTCTGATCGGAGGTCAGGGTGAAATTCAGCTGGCGATCCTGACGCAGAAGCTGAAGGAAAAGTTCGGCGTAGAGGTTACGCTGAATCCGCAGAGAATCCCCTACAGAGAAACCATCAAGGGAAGCTCCGACGTTCAGGGTAAGCACAAGAAGCAGTCCGGCGGTGCCGGTCAGTACGGCGATGTACATATCCGTTTCTCCCCGTCTCAGGAAGAATTCGAATTCTCCGAAGAACTGTTCGGCGGTTCCGTTCCCAAGCAGTATGTACCTGCGGTTGAAAAGGGCCTGAGAGAATGCATGGAAAAGGGTCCGTTGGCCGGTTATAAGGTAGTAAATGTAAAGGCTGTTCTGTACGACGGTTCTTACCACGATGTAGACTCCAATGAAATGGCGTTCAAGATCGCCGCTTCTCTGGCGTTTAAGAAGGGTATCGTCGAAGCGAAGCCGATCCTGCTGGAGCCCATCATGTACGTGGAAGTTCTGATTCCGGAAGAATACATGGGCGACGTCATGGGTGACCTGAACAAGAGAAGAGGAAAGATCCTGGGTATGGAACCTCAGAACGATGAACAGAAGCTGATCGCCGAAGTTCCCATGTCCGAGATGCTGACCTATGCCGTTAACCTGCGGGCTATGACCCAGGCCAGAGGAAGCTTCCGCTCCAAGTTTGTACGGTACGAAGAAGTTCCGGCTCACATGGCACAGAAGATCATCGACGCAGCCAAGCAGGAAGAAGCGTAAACGCTTCAGACGCATTGCGAATATCACGAAATTGACAGAGGGGAGACGCTCCGCAGCGGGGCGATCTCCTCTTTTTTCGTTTTGTACGCGGTGCCGGAAGGAGAAAAACAAGAGGAATTCTCCTGCCAGTCCGATCACTGATGGCGCACAGAAAATAATTGAAAGAATTATCAAAAAAGTCTTGCAATTATTCGAAAGCGTGGTATACTATAAGTACAAAGCAAAAGAAAGACTTCCGTAAGTACAGAGAACGCTTTGGGGGGACAGACGAAATTGCTTGAGATAGATGAAAGATTGGTGAAAGGCGATGCGTGATCGGGTGGCCGGAAAGAAAGGCCGGCGGAGAGTGATGAGGCAGCGCCGAGAGTACAAGTGAACAGGAAAATATCGTACCAGCGAGAACCAGAAGGGAGTGAGACCAAAGGACATGCAGCAGGAACAGTAGCACCGCCGATGCTTGAAAGAGAGGATCGGCGGTGTTTTTCTTTTTGCGCTGAGACAGTTTTCCTTCCGTGACATGACGGAAAAAACCACCATATAATAAGGATAATATACCGACGAAATATCGGTGTCAGAAGGACGACCTTCTCCTGGCGAACTGTGTAAGGAGGGATGATAAATGCAACATACAACGCGACAGGCGGTGAGCTTTCTGCTGGTTCTGATTCTGTGTCTCGGCCTGTTTCCCGTAACGGCTCTGGCCGACACGGAAGACTCCATTCCCGTGGTGGACATTGAAGATGCGTTCCGAGAGCTCGATCCGATGCCATACGATGATGGCATCCTGTTCGATTCGGGCAGTTTCTGCCTGGGGGAGGACTTCACTTCGGGCCCTGCGATGTATTGGGACCCGGATAATTTGGGGGTAAGGACAGCATATGCAAAGCTGTACAAAACCGGACGGATCAGCCCGTTACGCTGAACGTTGCCTTCTACGGTATGCACGAAGACATTGACACCGTGATTCTGCTGTATCATGAGGAAAACGGTACGATGAAATGGGTCGAAAAATACGATGGCGATAATCAGGACGGCTACGGTGGTGAGGAGCACTGGCTGTTCCTGGGCGGCGGCCAGACCTACGGGTTGGTTCTGGCCGGTGACAATAAAGAAGAGACCGGAGATTGCGGCGTATACCTCTACGGAACTACGGTGACCGACCCGCAAGATCGGCGGATGGATCTGACACAGGCCGATCCGGAACTGACGCAAGGCGACTTCTGGAAGTGGGATGCAACCGAGAAGACGCTGACGTTGAAAGACGGATTCTTCTTCAACTACGTCGGAACGGGACCGGCCATTCTCCTGCCCGGCGGTTCTACGGTGGAAGTGGAGGGCAGGGCCAAGGTGAGCTCCTGGGGCGACGGCATTTTCTGCGCGGACGGGAACAGCACTTTGACGATTCTCGGAGATGGTCTGGACGACTCCCTTTCCATACTGGCGCAGGAAGACGGGGTGTATGGTCCCGGCGGCAGCCAGGTGACAGTACAAAACTGCAATTTGGGCATCCGGGCCGAAGAGAACGGTATCCACACCTATGGTCTGCTGGTGGAAGATTCTTATATTTATATCGAAAGCGGCGATGATGGCGTGGAAAGCTTCGGTACGCGGGATGTGGTCATCGATGACAGTACGGTAAGGATCCACGCCGGTGATGACGGCCTGGACTGCAGCAGCGATGACGTTTCTATCATCGTGTCCGGCGGGGAATTGTACTTCAATGTCAACGATTGCACGCTGATCGCCGGGCAGGCGGTTCTGACCGACGTAACGTACGATCTGAGGGGACGTTATGGATGGTTCTTCCGTCTTGAGAATGAGGACGACTTCGTTCTGCCCGGTCTCCTTTGCATGTATGATCGGGAGGGAAATAAGCTGTATTCCGGAGAATGGCCGGAGAACTATGATCCATTTGATGTCTAACGTGTCGCTTCCGCTTTTCAGGTGACAGTAGAGAACGGCTATG
>JAGATO010000247.1 GCA_017621195.1 Bacillota bacterium
AGCGGTGGATGCCAGAAGCGCCAAGCCGGGAGATGTGGGATATCACACCAATTCCAGCGGCGGCGGCCACTGGTTCATCATCAAATCCGTCGATGGAAACGGCCTCACTGTCATCAAGCAGAATTACAAAACGGCCAGCGCAACCAGCGTGACCATCAACCGCGTGGTTTCTTATTCCCAGAACGGTCTGAAGGTCTTCCGGCTGTACAGAAACGGCGTGGACATGAACGGCGGTTCCGGCAGCCAGCCCTCCGGAGGAGGCAGCAACAGCAATACTCCCGCCACCACCTTCAGTAGCTACACCAGCGGATCGCTGGAACAGCTTCTGTTCGATGCGGAACTGTACTACGCCCTGTACCCCGATCTGCAGACGGTCTTCGGCAAGGACAGCAAGCGGCTGGAAGAGCATTGGAAGAACTGTGGAATCAACGAGGGAAGACTTGCCAGCGTGTACTTTGATCCGCAGTACTACCTGAATACCAACCCCGACGTTGCTTCCGTCTACGGTAAGACAAACTACGCCGGTGCATACAACCATTTTGTGGCATTCGGATTTGCGGAAGGCCGTCAGGGAAGCCCCGTTTTCTCGGTTCGGCAGTACGTCAATCAGTACAGCGACTTGAAGAAGGCGTTCGGAACCAACTGGCTGGCAGCCGTCTGGCATTTCCGCAATAACGGGATTGCCGAGGGACGTCAGTCCTCCGTGAGCTTCAGTGTAACGGATTACGCCAATCTGAACAGCGACGTGAAGAAGGCCTTCTCCACCAACCGGGACTACATCATCCACTACCTCCAATTCGGAAAGAACGAAGGAAGAGCAACCATCGCCAAGAGTACGACATCCAGCGCTTCTGCGTCTTCCGGATCGTCGAAGGACTATTCCGGAACCTGGTGCATCAAAACCGCCAGCAACTACGTCATCAACGTGCAGTACGCCTCCACCGTATCCGATCAGGCGAAGGTGGTAGTAGATCCCTGGAATAGCCAGAGCAACGAGATCTTCAAGACCTGGAAGGTAGGAAATTACTATCGCATCAGTCCGAAGCACGCTCCCAACCTGGCGCTGAACGCCATGTACGGTGCATCTGCCAAGGCCGGCCAGCAGCTGACTCTCCACACCTGGGCAAACAACGACGACGCTTCCTTATGGGCCATCGAAGAGGTCAGCGGCGGCGTGCGGATCCGCAACAAGGCCAACCCCAATCTGGTTCTGGACGTCGATCACGGACATAAAACGTGGACCGGAACCACAATCAATCTGTGGACGCAGGACACCACTGGCAATCAGGTATTCACCATGCAGCGCGTCTAAGAATGGAGCAACGACGCGGACGGCGAAACGTATTGGATAGCGCAACGTATTGGATAGCGCGACGCCATGAGAAGAGCAGTTCCGCGAACAAATAGCGGAGGACATGGAAGAAAAGCAAAGGAGGCAGCGAACATGAGAAACGAACGGGATAATCGGGAAAACAAGATCGATGATCTGAAAAACGGAACCATCGAGGCGGAAGAGGTGACGCAGGAGCAGGCGAAGGAACAGACGCGGGAGCAGTGGATGGGGATCGTTCGGGCCATCGGCGACAAGCAGGATCGTCTGAGCGAGGCACAGGATCGTCTGATCGACAAGCAGGACCATCTGAGCGGCGGGCAGAAAGAGATGAAGGAGCAGCTGTGACAGCTGTGGTGGGAAGTAGACGTGAAACGCTGGGAGGAGAAGGACGGGAGCTTTCAGAAGGGCCTGGGGCTGGGACTGATTCTAGCACCTCTCGTCTGGGCAGCCGTGGCAGTTCTGCTGGAAGGGTTTCGGCTCTTCGCCTATCCCTTCGGCTCGGAAACGCTGGTCCTGTGCGGCGGCCTAACCTGCCTGGGCTGCGGGCTATTCCTCTGGTTCAACGGCAGGAAGGAGTCCAGAGATGTACCGTATTGGGCAGAGGATTTTTACAAGGAATGGGAGTGAGGAAGGGACCGGGGGCCTCCGGCCCTCATTCACCCGGTCCTCATAGTTGCGGCGGGTGAAGCTGACGAAACCGCCGGTTGTTTTCCAGAAGCTCGTCGAAGGTGACGGGACGGAAATCTTTGATATCCACGCCTACATTGAGGGCGTGGTCCATGCCCCAGAGCAGCGGCCAATAGGGGGCGTGGACGGAATTGTGGATGTGGCCGAACAAAAGATAACTTCCGGCCTCCAGGTGGTTCCAGGACATCATAGGATAGTGGCAGAGGACGAGGCGAGTCCCGTCCAGCTTCAGTTCCAGAAGATCCTGAACGCTTTGGAAGAAGTCCGAGGCTTCCCGGGCACCCTCTACGCCTTTGGCCCTTCGCTTGGCCATGGTGTGAAACCAGGCGCTGTCGTGGTTGCCGCGGATCAGGTGCTTGCGGCCGTTGAGCCGTTCCAGGTACCACTGGGGATCCTTGCAGAAAAACATCAGATCCCCCAAAATGTAGACGGTATCGTCGGCGGAAATCCGACGGTTCCAGTACGAGATCAGGTGCTGGTCCATCTCCTCCAACGAGGAAAAGGGGCGATCACAGTGCGAGATGATATTCTTGTGGCCCAGATGGACATCCGAAGTAAAGTAGATCATATTCAACCTCCTTCTATGAATGAAAGTCTACCACATTTTCCATGTGGCAGCAACCGCCTTCGGCGAACAAAGGCGCAGCCCTGTTTTGCGACTGCGCCTTGCCAAAGGGCGGCAGGAGGATTTATAATAGATGCAAGGAGAATCGCGTCATGACGGAATTGGAATACATGGAAAAAATCGAAGCGCTTCGAACCCAGGGGCGGTGCAGTACCAGCCCCGATTCGGCGCGTCGTTATGCAGCGCAGTTGCGGGCCGGAAGCGACCTGTCTCAGGCCTTTGCCGCGGAAGCGCTGCATAACGAACAGCGTCGCGAAGACGTGAAACGAGCCATGCGAAAGGCCCTTCACAAGATGGAGGACGAAAGCGTAGGGCCGGAGCTGCGGTTGGACGTAGCCCGTGCCTGCGTGGCGCTGGAAGAGGAGATGGAGCAGCGGAAGGCTCCTGTACCGTCAGGCGATGGAGAAGATCCCCATGGGAAGGCGAATCGTGGGCTGGCAGCACGTTGCCCGAAGGGTGGACGAGCTGGAACGGCTGTCGATAGACTATCCGGAGGCGTCGGCGGAGACGCTGTGCAGCCGACTGGTGAACCGGGAAATCTCCGAGTACGGCGTACTGGGAAGGGAAAACAATGCTCGTTTACGGTCTCTGGCACGGCGTGCCGGAACCGATCGATAAGATGAAGAAAGGAAAGCAATGCGATGAAACTCTTTGAATTGGAAGTGACAATGGAGACGATGATCCTGGAGTTGGAGCCGGAAGAAGTGACGGCGGAGTTCTATGAAACGGCACTGCCGCAGGAGGCTCAGGAGGCGGTGAAGGACTGCAAATTTCTGGGACTGGCCGTAGGGATGCCCTACGGTTTTCAGCTGTATACACAGACCCAGTGGGACGATCTGAGACGCAGGGTAAACACCTTTCCCAGCATGATGCAGCGCCACATGAAGCCCTTTTTCGCCACGCTGATTTCCCTGGACGTGAACGACGAAACCGGCGGCTTTCCTCAGATTCTGTCCATCCCCCAGTCCCTGGCCCGTTACGCCAGAGTGGAGGAATGGCCGGAAGGTGAAAACGGTGCGAAGAAAGCACTGCTGATCTGTCTGGACGACGGCCGCATCTACCTGCTGCGGGCGGATGGGAAAGAGGAATTCATGAACACCATGTGCGAACAGTGAGAATGGACGGAAGAGAACGCCGCGGGAGAAATGATCCCTGCGGCGTTTCTTTTTGGCGGATCCCATAATTCCTATTGTCATTTCCACGGGAATAAGGTATCCTTGAGGTAGGAAATTTGTCTGTGCGTGGAATACGAGGTGAGAACAATGGAGAGTATGGACGAAATACAGAAGAAAGAGGCGAATCGCGGCGTCGTGCTGGCGGCCATTGCCGTCGCCGGGCTGATCCTGGGTTCCAACTACCTGTGGAGCATTTTCAGCGGCCCGCTTCGCGATGCCAACGGCTGGCTTCCCAGTCAGGTAAGCATGGTATATTCGGTAAATTTGTTGGCGTCGTGTATCGCCAATTTTTTTGCGGGTGCCATTCAGGAACGGTTTCCCATCCGCAGGATCATTCTGGTCTGCGGTGTACTGTACAGCGGAGGATGGATTCTGACATCCTTCTCCCATGAGCTGTGGCAGCTGTACCTGTTCTATGTGCTTTTGGTGGGCGGTATCGGCGGAATCATCTACAACACGGTGATCTCCGTGGCGGTGCGCTGGTATCCCGACCGCAAGGGCTTTGCCAACGGCATCTGCATCGCCAGCATGGGAATCGCTCCGCTGGTGGTTGCGCCCCTGGCCAACGCCATCGTGGAACGGTTTGACGTGTTCATGGCCTTCCGCATCTTCGGATCCGCCTACATGGTGATTCTGCTGGTGATCAGCGCTCTGATGCAGGTCCCGGATCCGGACTGGAAACCGGCGGGTTGGGTCGAAATGGCGGAGACGGTCAATGTTCACGGAAGGGAGCGGACGTCGGCGGAGATGATGAGGACGCCGGCCTTCTGGATGGTATGGGCCATGCTGTCTCTGGGACTGAGCACGGGAACGATGATGAGCGGCCACCTGTCCAACATCGGACAGCAGGTCCTCGGCCTGACGGCGGCTCAGGGAGCGTTGCTGGTCAGCATCTTCGCCCTGGTCAATACGGCAAGCCGCCTGACGCTGGCGCCTCTGTCCGACCGGGTGGGGCGGTTCCCCATCCTCTGTACCGTCATGGGGCTGACGGCGGTGGACATGGCCTTCGTCTTGGGACGGACGTCATCCTTCGTCACCTTTGCGCTGGCCATTGCCGTGGTTGCCATGGGCTTCGGCGCTACCATGGCCATCCTTCCGGCCATCGTCAGCGATTTGTTCGGTCAGCAGCATTTCAGCACGAATTATTCGTTTCTGTATTCGGGCTACACGGTGGCTTCGTTCATCGGGCCCACGACGGGAGCTATGTTCCTGGAGCGTACGGGTTCGTACGAGGGGGCTTTCGCCATCATGGGCGGACTGGCTCTGCTGGGAATGATCTTCGCCGGTTGCGCAGCGCGAACCAGCTACAGGCTGTAGGAAAGACGGGATTCAGGGGGAAAGGGAGAAGGGAGAATTGTGAAGAAAATGAGAAATCCAAAAGAGAAATGGGGCAGCTTTGTCGCCCGATGGTTTCTATACTTTTTCTGCTACAGCGTCATCGGCTGGTGCTATGAGGTCTTTCTGGAGGTGGTGGTCTACCGCTGGGGCTTTTCCAACCGTGGGTTTCTGTTGGGACCTTATTGTCCGGTGTACGGTTTCGGCGCTCTGATCTTTCTGGCCTGCCTCAGCGGACTGAAGCACCGCCGCATGGAGTGGAAGCTGCCGCTGCAGGCTGCCGACGGCAGGCGGATCGCCATCAATGTGACGCCGGTGGTGGTGTTTTTCGGAATCGCGGTCATTGCCACGGTCATCGAGCTGGTTGCCAGCTATCTGATGGAGTGGGTCACCGGCGGATGGATGTGGGATTACCGGCGGTTTGCCTTCAACTTTCAAGGGCGCATCGCTTTGAATCCCAGCCTGCGCTTCGGTCTGGGCGGCATGGTGTTTCTCTACGGAATCCAGCCTCTTTTGGAGAAGGTGACGGATCGCCTGGGGGATAAGGCGGTACGGATGACGGCTCTGGTTCTGTTCTGCGTCATGGTCGTCGATCTCATTGGAAAGGTGCTATAGTTGCGTTTGAACGAAGGATTCTAAAATAAAAAGGGCAAGGTTGAAAGATACCTTGCCTTTTTCTGTGAGTTGGATGCGATCGTCGGAACCATCACTCGTTCACAGGTGCGTTCAGCCGTTCGATCTCTCTGGCGATGAAGGATTCCACCTCGCCGAAGGGAATTTCCAGCGCGATGGATAGCTCGCTGTGGAGAAGTTCCTCCGCCCGCTTCAGATACTGAAGATCGGTGTTGGAGGCCTTCTTTCCGCGCTGGGCCAGATCTTCGTTTTTCAGATAGATGGTCTTGATCAGCTGGATCAGGTCGGTGCAGTCGTGGGTACCCATGGACTGCTTGTAGTGTTCCGCCAGCATCCGGTGATCCCGGGGCTGATACTCGTCCTTTCGGATCGAAGGAATCCGGGCAATCAGCTCCATCGCCTGTTCTCTGGAAATGACGGGACGCATGAATTTCGTGGTGGTGACCGGAATGAAGATGCGGCCGGAATCGCGGATCGGAGCCAGCGTATAGTACAGGGTTTTTCCATCTCCCATAGAATCCGAATCGGGGATGGAAACGTCCGCTACCAGACAGACTCCCGAACTTCCGTAAATGATGTATTGACCTTTTTCAAACATTCTCTGACTCCTTCCACTTTCACCCGGCAGCCGGGTACGGACACACATGCACATTTTCTTGTAAGAAAGAAAACGTGCAGCCTGACAACCGGGTTACCAAACTACACGTTGTTCTTCTTATTTCAGTATAGCACAAAAATGTTCCTTCGTAAGTGAAAATTTTCAGTCAATTTTACTCCAGGATCGTAGGCGTTCCCACCTGGAGGGCGTGATGGTAGATCTTGGCCGCATCTTCCACGTACTCGGCCCGGATTCGAGCCTGCGCCAGATTGTCGCCGATGGCCAGAACACCGTGGTTTGCCAGCAGGCAGCCGTTTCGGCCGCTTTCCGTCAGGGCTTCTACAGCAGAGACGCCCAGTTCCCGGGTTCCCGGCAGGGCAAACCGCGCGCAGGGAACATCGCCGCCCAGGAAGGGAGCCATCTCGATCAGGATGTAGGGAATCTTCTTGTTCACTACCGCAAAGGAGGTAGCGTAGGGGGAGTGGGTGTGGAACACCGCGCCAATATGGGGCATCTGTCTGTAAATTTCAGCGTGCATCTGCCATTCGGAGGTGGGCTTGTAATGGCCTTCCAGAATGGTGCCGTCCAGCTTCAGTGCTACGATGTCTTCCGGTTTCATGGTTTCGTAGCGGACGCTGGTGGGCGTGCAGAGCATCACTTCGTCCGCATCCACGTAGACGGATAAGTTTCCGCTGGTACCGGCGAACAGGCCCTGCTCAAAGCTGTCGCGGCAGATCTGAACCATTTCGTTTCTCAGTGCTTCGTATTGCATGGATGAACCTCCTTAGACCACGATGCTGTATTCGCCGCTGTTTCCGTCATTGAAGTAACGGCCCAGATCGTAGGGCGAATAGATTCCTGCGTCGGTGACGACACCGGAAACCAGATGAGGCGGCGTGATATCGAAGGAAGGATAGTATCCCTTGACGCCTTCCATGGCCGTGCGGACGCCCATGGCCTGCAGCACGAAATCGGGATCTCTCATTTCGATGTTCACCGTATCCACGGTAGGATGACCGCGATCGGGAGCGCCGGTGGCGAAATAGGGAATTCCCATGTACTTGGCAACGATGGCGATCTGGAAGGTTCCGACCTTGTTGACCACGTAGCCATCCTGGCAGATGACGTCCGCCGCGGAGGTGAACACGTCGATCTTCTCATTCTGAATGGCGAAGGCCGGCATGTTGTCGGTGATGACAGTGACGTCGAAGCCCATGTCCTTAGCGACGCTGGCGGTGAGACGGGCGCCCTGGAAGTAGGGACGGGTCTCTGCGCAGTAGATCTTCAGATCGTTGCCGCGTTCTTTGGCAACGGCCAGCATCTGGCCGACGATGGTCTCACCGAAGCACTGGGTCAGGATCTTGCCATTCTTCGGGAACACGTCTACCAGGTAATTGGCGATCCGACGGATCTTGTTGTAGCGGTCGTTGTTGGTGCGGACGGTGTGATCCACGATGGCCTGGCTCACGTCCAGGCCGGCGGCCATGGCAACCTCTGCGGCGCGATAGCAGCCTTCACAGATGAGCGTCATCCGGTCCACGGTGGTAGGACGGGCGTGGGAGATGGTCCAGGCAGCCTTCTTCAGATAATCCTTCTGTTCGGCTTCGCCCATGTTCCGGCATTCGTAAGCGGCCAGCGCCATTCCCATGGCAGCGGCGGTGTAGGGACCGGCGCTCTGGGTCACCATGTCGGTGATGGCCTTGGTCACTTCCTGATGGGTGGTACATTCCACGAATTCCACCCGGGTGGGATAGATGCGGCGGTCCAGGATGCGAACCTTACCGTTTTCGTACCAGGCAACATTCTCGTACTGGAGCATGAATGCCAGGCCTTTATCTGCTCTTTCCATTTGTACGCTTCCTTTCTTTTCTCATTCGTTTCTTCGATTCTCTAAAACAGGCGCTGTAACGCGGCTTCCAATTCGAACTTGGTCTTTTCCATGTCCATGGTCAGGAACTGACCGTTTTCGTACAGGATCTTTCCGTCAACCATGGTCATGACCACGTCGGAACCCTGTACGGAGTAGGTCAGGAGGGCTAAGATATCGTGAGCGGGCATCAGGTGAGGACGATCCAGATCGATGGCGACCACATCGGCCTTGCAGCCCACAGCCAGGCGGCCACAGTCGGTCCGTCCCTGAGCCTCCGCGCCGTTTCTGGTAGCCATGGTCATGACTTCCACAGGCTTCATGATGGTGGCATCGTTGTTGAAGCCGTTGTGAAGAACGGAGGCCAGGTGCATTTCTTCAAACATGTTCTGGTTGTTGTTGCTGGCGGAACCGTCGGTACCGAGGCAGACGCGAACGCCTGCGCCGAGCAGCTTCTGTACCGGCATGAAACCGCTTCCCAGCTTCATGTTGCTGGTGGGATTGTGGACGCAGGTGGCGTTCCTTTCCTTCAGCAGGACGATATCCTCGTCTTCCACCCAGACGCAGTGAGCGGCGATGATGGGAAGATTCATCACGCCAAGATCGTAGAACCAGCGGGTGGGAGTTTTACCGTGGCGCTGCTTGCATTCTTCGTGTTCCTTCTTCGTTTCGGACAGGTGAAGGTGAACGCGGCCGCCCAGGCGGTTGCAGTCCTCCGCGTAGCGGGCGACGATCTCGGTGCGGGACGTGTATTCCGCGTGAATGCCGAAGTCGCATCGGATGCGGCTGTCGTTCAGCGCGGCGATATCCTTTACCAGCTGGAACGATTCTTTCACGCGGAAGTTCTGTTCGTAGCTTTCGTTGGGATCCATGGCCATCAACGGACGGGTCAGGTTGGCCTTCATTCCGCAGTCCAGAACTTCCTGAAGGGTGGTCCAGGTTCTGTCGTACATGTCGGTGAAGCTGACGGTACCGGAAGCCACCATTTCCATCAGGGAAAGGCGGGTTCCTACGGCCACATCCGCTTCCACCAGGCGGGCTTCCACGGGGAACATGGCTTCGTTCAGCCAGCGGTCCAGAGGAAGGTCGCTGCCCAGCCCGCGAAGCAGGCTCATGGGACTGTGGGAGTGAAGGTTGTAGAGACCGGGAATCAGCAGCTTGTGGCTCATGTCCTTTTCGGCATCATAGGTTTCCTGGGGCCGGTCCTGGCCCAGGTAGCAGATGGTGTCACCGTCGATGCCCAGGAAACCGTCGCGGATGACAGTCCAGTCCTGGGTCAGGATCGATGCGTTTTTCAAAAGAAGTTTCATAGTAACGTAACCTCCACTGTCATTACAGATGAGCGATGATGTCTTTGATGAATTCCTTGAAGGGCTCTTCTACGCTGTGAGCCGTTTCGCTGACTTCGCCGTTGCACAGCTTTTCGTCGCGAACGCCGGTAGCCATGTTGGTCATCAGGGAGATGCCCAGCAGAGGCATGGAGCAGTGGGCGGCGGTCAGGGCTTCGGGAACGGTGGACATGCCCACGCAGTCAGCGCCCAGGATGCGGGCGGCGCGGATTTCCGCAGCCGTTTCGAAGTGAGGGCCGGGGAAATACATGTAGACGCCCTCGTGAACCTTCAGCTCCGTCCGTTTCGCACACTCGAAGGCGATGGCGCGCAGATCTTTCGTGTAGATGTCGGACACGTCGAAGAAACGGGGACCGATCTCGTCCACGTTGGGACCGCGGGTGGGGCATACGTTGAAGAAGTTCAGGTGATCCTTCAGGATGACCACGTCGCCGGGAGCATACTCGGTGTTGACGGCGCCTGCGGCGTTGGTCAGGATGGTCTTCTGTACGCCCAGCAGCTTGAACAGGCGGACGGGAGCCGTCAGTTGTTCGAAGTCATATCCTTCGTAATAGTGGAAGCGGCCGTTCATGCAGATGACCTTCTTTCCCATGAGAGTTCCCAGAATCAGGTTTCCGGCGTGATCGCTGACGGTGGACACCAGGAAGTTGGGGATCTCCTCGTAGGGAATGGTGATGGCGTCTTCGATTTCATCGGCCAGAGGACCGCAGCCGGTGCCTAAGATGATGGCGATTTCCGGTGTGAAATCGATCTTGGAGCGCACGTAATCGGCGCTCTTTTGAAAATAAGCAAAATCGTAATGGTATTTCATAAATCGTTTCCTCCTGATTCAATTATGCGCTCAGCTGCCGTCTTTTATTGCGGATCTTCACGTAATTGAAGATGGCCAAAGCGACGACGGTGGCGAAGTAGGGCAGAGCCATGGTCAGCTGACTGGAAATCGAAGAGTTCTGCAGCATGTTGGCCATGGACTGGGCAAAGCCGAAGAAGGCGCTGGAAACCACCACGCCCAGAGGATTGGCAGCGCCCAGGGTGGCAGCAGCCATGGCGATAAAGCCGCGGCCGGCGGTCATGTTCTGAGCGAACATGGTAACGCCGCCCATGGACAGCAGGCAGCCGCCCAGGCCGGACAGCAGGCCGGAGAAGACCACGGTCAGGATCTGAATCCGGTCGGCCTTGATTCCCAAGCTTTCCGCTGCGGGCTTGTTAATTCCGACGGAACGCATCCGGAAGCCGGTGACCGTACGGAACAGATGGAAGTACAGCAGAATGGCTGCCACGAAGGCGAACAGATCCAGCCAGGTCAGAGAGCCGAACATGGTCTTTAAAACGTGGGAATTGCCCAGGAAGTTCACGTTGATTTTCGGCAGGCTCACCAGATCACTGCTGACGTAAGCGCCCTGTACGTGGAAGACCAGCTGCATCAGGAAGGTGGTCAGACCGCCCATCAGCGTGTTGATCGAAACGCCGACCACCAGCATGGCACCCTTGAATTTGACCATGAAGATGCCGGCAACCCAGGCCACCAGCATGGAGGCCACCATGGCGGCCACAATGGAGGCGAGGACGCTGTGAGTATAGAAGTTGGCGACGATGGCGGCGAATGCGCCGGTGAGCATCATGCCTTCCAGTCCGATGTTGAAGATGAAGACGCGGTTGCACAGTGCGGATCCCAAAGCGACGAACAGGATCGGCGTGGTCATACGAATGGTAGAGTTAAAGACTACGGCAAGATAATTGGCGTCGATGTTCATTATTTTTTCCCTCCCTTTTTCGTTTTGGCCAGCTGAATCACGATCTTCGCAGAGATGAACAGCGTAATGCAGCCCTGAATGACGGACGAGATTTCCAGAGGCACATCCGTGGAGCGGGCGATGGCCGCACCGCCGGTGGAAATACCGGCCAGGATGATGGATGTGATCAGGACGCCGAAGGGGTTATAGTTGGAGATCAGCGCCGCGTTCAGACCGATCCAGGCGTAGCTGGTGTTGACGTACGTTCCGTGAACGTAGCGGTACTGCGTTCCCAATACTTCGCAGACACCGGCCATGGCGCAGATGACGCCGCTGAGGGCCAGGATACCGTACATGACCTTTTTACTGCTGACACCGCCGTAATCGCAGAAGTGGATGTTGAAGCCGGTCATGCGGGATTCGTAACCGAAGCTGGTGCGGTTCATCAGAAACCACACGGCGATGACAAGCAGGACAGCGATGATGAAGCCCAGGTGAACGCTGTAGCCAGGTATCAGCTGAGGGAAGCGGAGGCTTTCGTCGATCATGTAGGTCTGGGTCATCTTGGCGTCACCGCTCTTGTCCAGAAAGCGGTTGGCGACGAAGTGCATGGTCACGTATTGAGCCACATAGTTGAACATCAGCGTGGAAATGGCCAGGGACATTTCAAACTTATCCAGAAGCCAGGCGGAAATGGCGGAATAGACGCCTCCGGCGACCAGAGCGCCCACGATGGATATCACCAGCTTGACAGGGGCCGGACCCGGCATGTACAGAGCCAGCAGGGCGCAGGTAAAGCCGCCCAGGATCATCTGTCCTTCGCCGCCGATGCCCATGTAGCTGGAACTCCAGGCGATGGCCGCGCCCAGTCCGGTGATGATGATGGGAGTGGCGCGGGTCAGAGTGGTCAGGAAGTAATACTTTCCTCCGAAGGCACCCTTGAACATGATGGCGTAGATTTCCAGCGGGTTTTCGCCGGTGATCAGCATGGCGACGGCACCGACCAGGAGGGCACAGAAGATGGCAAACAGGGGCTGGCCCAGAGGCTGCAGCAGCCGTTTGATATTGAGCTTGTTCATTCTTTCTTACCTCCCATCATCAGAAGTCCGAGATCCTCTTCGTTGACGTTTTCTCTGGTGAATTCACCGTTAATTTTACCGTCATACATGACGTAGATGCGGTCGGACAGCTTCATGATCTCCGTCAGTTCGCTGGAGATCAGCAGTACGGCGTCGCCGTTGCTCCTCTTCTCGATCAGGCGGTCGTGGATGAATTCCATGGCGCCGATGTCCACGCCTCGGGTGGGTTCGCAGGCGATCAGAAGGGGGGTGTGCTGGCGGATTTCTCTGGCGGCGATCAGCTTCTGAGCGTTTCCGCCGGACAGAGAACCGGTCTTGAGCTGGATGTTGTCGGTTTTGACGCCAAATTCATCCACCAGATTCTGGGCGAAGTTCCGCAGCTTTTTCGTGTAGAGGATGCCGTTTTTCGACAGGGTGGGTCTGCGGTAATGGCCCATCATGGCCGTTTCGGAGATGGTAGCTTCTCTGGCAGAGCCCCAGAGGTAACGGTCCTCGGGAATCATGGCCACGCCGGTCTCTCTGACCTGGCGGACCTTCTTGTTGAAGATGTCCTGTCCGCAGACGGTGATCGATCCGCTGTCGGCCCTTCTTAGTCCCAGAAGTACCTGAGACAGCTCCGACTGGCCGTTGCCGGAGACGCCGGCGATGCCTACGATCTCGCCCTTGGCTACGTGCATGGACAGGTGGTCGATGATGGGAACGGAACCGCCGCCCTGGAGGAACAGGTCGTCTACCTTCAGTACGTCCTCACCGGCGGGGATGGTTTCGATGGTCTTATCGATCAGCTTTCGGCCTACCATCATCATGCTCAGCTCTTCGATGGACGTATCGGCGATGTCCACATCGGCGATGTGCTTTCCCATGCGCATGACCATGGCCCGGTCGGCCACTTCCATGACTTCGTTCAGCTTGTGAGTGATGATGATGATGCTCTTTCCGGCTTTGGCCAGGTTCTTCATGGTTTTCAGAAGCTCCCGGACCTCCTGAGGAGTCAGGACGGCGGTAGGCTCGTCAAAGATGATGATGTCGGCATTTTGGTACAGTACCTTCATGATCTCTACCCGCTGACGCAGTCCTACCGGCATGCCTTCGATCCGGTCGGTGGGGTTGAGGGGAAGCTCGTACTGTTTCGACAGCGCAGCGACAGTTTCGTTGGCTGCTTTGATATCGAAAAAGAGACCTTTCTTCGGTTCTCTTCCATAGACGATGTTTTCGGCCACGGTGAAGGGGTCGAACAGCATGAAGTGCTGCTGGACCATACCGATGCCGTGGGAGATGGCCTGGGCTGCGCTTTTCAGGTGAAGGGGTTCACCGCGCAGGACGATTTCGCCCGAGGTGGGATGCTCCAGACCGTAGAGAGTTTTCATCAGTGTGGTTTTTCCGGCGCCGTTTTCGCCGATGACCGCCAGGATCTCGCCCTCGTGAAGGGTCAGATTGATGTCGTCGTTGGCGGCCAGTGCACCGTAGTATTTTACGATGTGTTTCATCTGAAGGATGATGTTTTTTTCCTTTTTATCTTGTTCGCTCATAAGGATCCTTCCTGAAATGAAATCTGGCAGTAATGAGATGTATGGAGGGGGAATAGAAATCAGGGGCTGTCTCCTGAGAGACAGCCCCCGGAATGGTTGTTCTTAGAAGCTGTAGTCTTCTTCGAGGGGAACTTCCAGAACCAGTTCGCCGCTCTTGATCTTTTCGGCAGCTTCGCGAGCTCTGGCAACGATTTCGTCGGTCAGAACTTCGTTTCTGGGATTGGTACCGTCGTCGGTGATGTAAACAGCGCCGACTACGCCGTCAGCCAGACCCAGGGTAACGACGCCGGGCTGCAGACCGGTTTCAAAGAATTCCTTGACGGCCATTTCGGCAACGACGCCGGTGTACTTCACCTGAGAGGTGATGATGTTGGGATTTTCGGGATTGGTCATGTCGGTATCCTGACCGGAGGTGTAGAAGCCCTTTTCTGCGGCGGCTTCGAAGGTACCGTAGTCAGCTACGGCAGAAGCAGCGTTGATGAATACGCAGCCCTGAGCAGCCTGCTGCAGAGCCAGTTCCTTTGCGATGGCAGCATCGGTGTAGGACTTGGTATAGTTGAACAGGAAGTCATCCATCTGCAGTTCGGGGTTTACGCTTCTTGCGCCTTCCATGTAGCCCCAGCGCCATTCGAAGCTTCCCTGTCCGGGATTGGCGTGAACGCCGCCGAAGGGACCGTCGGGCTGGCCTGCATCAGCGCTGACGGAAGCGGCGATGATACCGATCAGGTAAGCGGCTTCCTGAGGCTTGAAGATGTAGGACTTAACGTTTTCGTTGTCGCAAGTGGTGTCGATGATGGCGTACTGAGCCTTGTCCGGGAACTGGGTAGCAACCTCGTTCAGCGGGTCAGCACCCTGCCAGCCAACGACCAGGATCATATCGTAGCCCTCTTCCACGGAGGCGCGGATATTTTCGCTCCATGCGGTGTCATCAGCGCATTCTACCACGGTGTAATCCATGGGATAGGTCTGCGCAGCCTTCATTTCTTCCAGCTTGTCCACGATCTGGGTCAGGAAGGGGTTGACGCCAACGGGGTCGCAGATCATAGCGATTCTCTTGGTTTCGGCAGCCTCGTCACCACCGTTGTCTCCACCGGAGGAGCCGCAGGCAGCGAAGCAGCACAGAACCATGACGATAGCCATCATCAGTGCAATCAGTTTCTTCATGTTGTTCTCCTTTTCTTTCTCGTAAAATCCGTTCGGAACGCTATGTTCCAAACATGACATCAGCTTCCGCATCCATGAAAAAAACGCGGGAAACTATCTCATTATATTATCCTTGTCTCGGCGATTCTTGTCAATGCTTTAAATCAGAATCCGGGGTGAGAAAAGAGAAATTATGTACAGAAACAATATTTTATGGTAGGATAAAAATCAGGAAGGGAAGGACGTTATGAACGCTATGGAAGAACGGATCAGAAGCATTTTATCGGAACATCAGGAGCAGAACTGCTACCTGATCTATCGGCTGGAACAGGGTGCGGCCCAAGAACCGGCGGTGGCCGGACGCTCGGTGCGGTTTCTGGACGGAGAGAACGCAAAGACGCTGTACGCCGTTCGGTCCATCGAGGAATTTCAGACGCTTTATCAGCCGGTGAAGGACAGGGAAGGACTTCTCCTGTCGCTTCTGGCTGACGGAACGATGCTGCCTCAGGTTCTGGCGCTGGACGATTCTCTGGTGGGAAACCTCTTCCATCAGCTGACGGCTCCCAAAGCCGCATCTCTGCCCGAGACGGAGCTTTCCGGGATTTCGTCTCTGTTCGGAGCCTGCGGCCTGGTTTTGGAGAGAATAGAGAACAGAAAGGAAGGAACATTCAATGAAACGAGCTATTTACAATGCAAAGGTCTACGTGGACAGGGGCGTGTTCGCTGAGGCGGTTCTGGTGGAGGACGGCCTCATCCGGAAGGTGGGAACATCGGAGGAAATCCTGGCTCTCGTCGCTGACGGCGACGAGCGGATGGACTGCGGCGGACGGACGGTGATCCCCGGCCTCAACGATTCCCACATGCATCTTTTGCAGTTCGGCGAGACACTGTACCAGGTCAACATCGACGGCGTAACGTCCATCGACGATATGATCGAACGGTGCCAGCGGTTCCTGAAGGAACATCCGGAGCGCTGCGTCAACGGCATCCACGCCATCGGCTGGAATCAGGACCGGTTCACCAACGGCGATCCCCGTCTTCCGGACCGTCACGATCTGGATAAGATCAGCACGGAGATTCCCATCGTTTTGGAGAGGGTCTGCGGTCACATCGTCTCTTCCAACACCAAGGCCATCGAAGTGCTGGGCATCGACGGTTCCTCTCCCCAGTATCCCGACGGCGAGTTCCGCATCGGTGAGGACGGCTATCCCAATGGCATCTTCACCGGCAACGCCTGCAATTTCGTGAAGAGTACCATTCCCGACTTTTCCATGGAGGAGCGCAAGGAGATCTTACAGGCGGCCATGAACTATGCGGTGGAGCACGGCATGACCAGCATGCAGAGCAACGACGTGGGAACCACCATCATGGACATCCCCGGCGCTTTTGCCCTGTTCCACGAGCTGTACGATGAAGGACTGGCCAAGCTGCGCTACCGTCATCAGGTCTGCTTTAACGACATGAACGATTTCAAATACTATCTCACCGAGGGCGAATACGTGAACGGCAAGTATCCGGAGGACAGCTGGCTGACGCTGGGACCGCTGAAGCTGTTCAAGGACGGCTCTCTGGGCGCCAGAACGGCTTTCATGCGCAAGCCCTATCCCGGGACTACGGACAACTACGGATTGGAATGGATCAAGCAGGATGAGATGATGGAATACTGCAAGCTGGCCGCCAAGTACAACATGCAGGTGGTGACCCACTGCATCGGCGACGCCGCGGTGGAAAAGACCATGGACTGCTATGAACAGGCCTTCGTGGACGGAAAGAACAAGCTGCGCCACGCTCTGGTTCACTGTCAGATCACCGATGAAGGACTGATTCAGCGGATCGTGGATCAGGATATTCTTGTCATGGCCCAGCCCATCTTCTTAGGCTACGACATGAAGATCGTGGATCAGGTCTGCGGTGAAGAGCTGGCTTCCACCTCCTACGCCTTCGGTACGCTGATCCGCAGGGGAGCCCATCTGTCCTACGGAACGGACTGTCCCGTGGAGGACTGCAACCCCTTCTGGAACATCTATCAGGCCGTGACCCGCAAGGACATGGACGGCAAGCCGGAAGGCGGTTTCCGCCCGGCAGAATGCGTGGACGTGGAGACGGCCATCGACGCTTACACCGTGGAGAGCGCCTACGCCGAGTTCATGGAGGATAAGAAGGGCCGGATCAAGGAAGGCATGTACGCCGACCTGGTGGTTCTGGATAAGGACATCTTCACCTGCGATCCCATGGAGATCAGGGACATCCTGCCGACGATGACCATGGTAGGCGGAAAGATCGTATATCAGAGATAAAAAAGAGGAGAGAAAAGAGACTGTAAAAGGTCTCTTTTTCTCTCCTTTTTATTTCTTTGCCCGGCGGTAAAGAACCGCGTTTCTTATGTTTTCACATCGTGTCACAGCGGTTCGATGGGATCAATTATTTCGTATCGCTTCCGGTATCGGGCTCGGAATTTGCATCGGTACTGACACCGTTCGTTCCTTTCTTTCTGCGGAACCAGGACCGCTTCGGCACCCCTGTGATCTGTCTTCTGCGGCGCTTGGCGGCGAACCACAACAGGGCGATCAGGATGATGGCGAAGACGGTCAGCGGAATGATGTTATAGGCGATGAGGATCAGCAGGTCGGCCATCCGGTCCACGGTGTCCACCAGTCCCTGCTTCAGGGCCGTTTCCAGCTGGGAACCGAAGTCCTGCTGCTGCATCGGTTCGCCCGACAGGCGCTGCACCTGCTCCAGGCGGATTTCCACGGTGGAGTAGCCGATGAGGCTGTCGTACCGGTTCTTTTCGCTCTGGTTGTATTCCAGCTGGTACTGGATCTCGGACAGGGCGTTTTCCAGGGAGATGATATCCTCCATGGAGGAAGCCTGTTCCAACAGCGCAAGCAGGCGTTCCTGCTTGATCTCCAACAGGCGGATGCGGGATTCCAGATCGTAGTACTGCAGGCCCACGTCCTCTGCCGATTCGTTTCGGCTGGTCACGTGGCATACGTCGCCCACGGTGTTGAGAAATCCGTCGTACTGATCCCGGGGAACGCGGACCACGTAATAGCCGTAGCGATAACCGTCGGAATAATAGCTTCCCATGTCCACGTTGGAGGACTCGAAGTAGCCGCCGCAGTCGGATACCACTTTGGTCAGCTGTTCCGCTGTAGCGTCAAAATCCGTGGTTTCCAACGTCAGTTCAGCCCGCAGGATCAGCTTTACGTCGTCGCCGTAGGGCCGGGACTCGCCGGAAAAGGAACCGCCGGTTCCGCCGTCCATATCGAGGAAATTATCTGTGTCATACCCGTCCTCCGCCTCCGCAAATTTGTCCTCGGAGGGAGCGTACTCCGTGATGGAAGAATCCATGCTGCTGGAGGAACCGCAGCCGGTAACCAGCAGGGCCGTCAGCACCAGAACCATCAGCAGGAGGATCGCCAGGGCGGTCTGTCTCGTTTTCTTCATAATCTCACATCCTATCCTTTTTACTGCGCTGTATTGCAATATTGCGAGTGCGTTGTTTTGTGCGACGGAACGCCGTCAACGCGCATCGGTACAGATAAGACGAAAACGGGAGGAAAAAAGTTCCGGAAAACCTGCGGACGAAATTATTCTTTGTCCTTCGGCTCGTCCGCGCTCGTCGGTTCGTCCGCAAACAGTTGCTTGTCCATCAGGCGGCTGTAGTAGGAGCTGCTGGTATACAGAGCGCCGCAAGGATTGTGGGCCAGAACCCGGTCCTTGGTCACCAGCGTGGTGACGATGACATCGGAATACTTGATGAACAGGGAATCGTGGCCCACGCAGAGGCCCACGATGACGTTCAGATCGGTCTTGGCCTCGTTGAGAATCAGCGCCTGAGCCACGGGATTGCAGTAGGGTTCGAAGGTTCCGGGACGTACCTTTTCGTCGTCGGTGATCCCCAGATCTTCCTTGGGATGGCTCCCTACCTTGCAGACGACGCCGTAGGGTTGGAAGCCCTGGGCCTCCAGAATTTTGGCAAAGGTGCGGCTCTCGTTGATCAGACCCACGCAGGTGGCGATGCCGATCTTTTTGGCGCCGATCTTTTTCGCGAAGTACATGATTTCCTCCACGCGGGGCGCCTGGCAGTAGTGTTCCGCTTCCACCTGAGCCGAGGCTACGGCGATGTTGCGGACCTCCTCGTTTTCATTGTAGATCCGCCAGCTTTCCTCCAGCGGAGCCTGGGTCTCGGCGCCGGTAGTGAGACAGAAATCGGGATACTGACTCTTGTGGTTGTGGCAGTTTTTTACGCCGCAGTGAACGCAGCTGAATCGTTTGTCTTCCATATTTTTTTCTCCTGAGACGGGCACGGTAGCCCGGGTTGGCTTACTGGGAAATGATTTCGGTCTTCAGTAGCTCGATGAACTGCTTGGCCGTTCTGGGGCTTCTGCCGTTGGCGCGGATGGCGTGGGCTTCGGCCTTCTGGATCAGCAGATCATCGTCCATGACGATGCCGTACTGTCTGGCCAGATTTCTGACGATGTTACAGTACACTTTCTTATCTGGCCGCTGGTAGGTGATGATCAGGCCGAACCGGGCCGACAGGCTCATCAGCTCCTGCATGGTGTCGTTGAGGTGCAGCTCGTCGCCGCTGCGCTCCGTCATGGTTTCCTTGATCAGATGGCGGCGGTTGGAGGTGGCGTAGATCACCAGATTGGAACTCTTTCCGGAGATGCTTCCTTCTAGAATGGCCTTCAGCGCGGCAAAGTCGTCATCGTTGCTGGTGAAGCTCAGGTCATCGATGAAGAGAATGAACTTCAGCGGATTGTTGGACAGGGTTTCGATGATGTCCGGAATCTGATACAGCTGGTTCTTCTTCACCTCGATCATGCGCAGACCCTGATCGCGATAGGCGTTGGCGATGGCCTTGATGGTGGAGCTCTTTCCCGTACCGGCATCGCCGTACAGCAGGACGTTGCTGGCAGGGCCACCGGTCAGCAGGGCTTCGGTGTTTCGGATGACCTTGTTTCGCTCCATTTCGTAGTCCGACAGCTGATCCAGCCGCTGGGGGTCCGGATGCTTGATGGGAACGATCTTCCCGTCGTTGATGCAGAACATATGGTACTGGGCGAAAATTCCGTATCCTTTTTTGTGGATGTTGGCAATGCGGTCGTGGTAGATGGTCTTCAGGTCAAAGGCGGATGTGTTCCAGCCGGGCAGAAAGCCGTCGTAATCGGGGAGCAGCGTCCTGACGTCGTCGCTGGTGATGGAGCAGAGCTCCTGAATCAGATCCAGCTCGCGTTCCAGCGCTTCTTCCATCGGCCCTTCGGTGGCCGTTCCGGCGCATTTTGCCAGCATATAGGAATTTTCATCTTCCAGGATGAAATTCAGAATGTAGCTGCCGAAATCCTGTCCGTTCCGGTACAGCTCGGAAACGAAATCCGAGTAGCGGTTGACGGCGGCGGGAACATTGTCCCCGGGGCAGGAGAGCAGGGCCATGAATTTTTCCATGACGGGGCTCTTCAGCAGGTTTCGAAAGATGGCCAGACTGGATAATCTGGCGTACAGCTGTGTTATGTCGTTCATAATGTGTCAAACCCTCCTGTGAAACTCTCGTTGCGTTGACGGCGCGCTTTCCGACGGAAAGGGCCATTCTTCTTAAAAGTATAACATTTGCTTGGGTTTCTCTCAATAAAGAAAATTAAGTTCGTGAATTTGAAATAAAATCAAAATACGAATTAAAATATGTTCGTAAAAATCGCATTTTTTTTCATAAAATACAATTATGGGGTTGCGAACTGTCGGAAATTGGAGTATCGTTATCGTAGGATCTTCCGCGTCGCGGAAGAAGGATGAATGTAAGCCAGCGTAGGAACACGCCTGAGAAATTCAGCGGGAAAAGGAGATGGACAAGATGGAATACAAAAGCGACATCGAGATCGCACAGGAAGCGGAAATTCTGCCCATTATGCAGATCGCGGAGAAGGCCGGAATCGACCCCTCCTATGTAGAACTGTACGGAAATTACAAAGCAAAAATCAGTAATCAATTGCTGAAGGATGATGAGGACCGTCCCGACGGTAAGCTGATCCTGGTAACGGCCATTACGCCCACACCGGCCGGCGAAGGAAAGACCACTACTACGGTAGGTCTGGCCGACGGACTGTCCCGGATCGGAAAGAAGGTAACGGTAGCTCTGAGAGAGCCTTCCCTGGGACCGGTATTCGGCGTCAAGGGCGGCGCGGCCGGCGGCGGATACGCTCAGGTCATCCCCATGGAGGACATCAACCTGCACTTCACCGGCGATTTACACGCCATCGGTGCGGCCAACAATCTGCTGGCAGCCATGCTGGACAACCACATCTATCAGGGCAACGCCCTGGGCATCGACAGCCGCAAGATCACATGGCACCGCTGCGTAGACATGAACGACCGCCAGCTGCGCTTCATGGCCGACGGTCTGGGCGGAAAGGTCAACGGCGTTCCGAGAGAAGACTCCTTTGACATCACCGTTGCCAGCGAGGTCATGGCGATTCTGTGTCTGGCCAGCGACATCACCGATCTGAAGGAACGGCTGGCCAAGATCGTGGTGGGCTACACCTTCGATGACAAGCCGGTCACCGCCGGTCAGCTGAAGGCCCAGGGAGCCATGGCTGCCCTGCTGAAGGATGCGCTGAAGCCCAATCTGGTTCAGACGCTGGAGCACACTCCCGTCCTGATCCACGGCGGCCCCTTTGCCAACATTGCTCACGGCTGTAATTCCGTCACCGCTACGAAGACGGCGCTGAAGATGGCCGATTACGTGGTTACCGAGGCCGGATTCGGTGCTGATCTGGGCGCGGAAAAGTTCTTGGACATCAAGTGCCGCATGGCCGGTCTGAAGCCGGATGCCGTGGTCATCGTTGCCACTGTCCGCGCGCTGAAGAACCACGGCGGCGTAGCCAAGGCGGATCTGAACAAAGAAAATCTGGAGGCACTGAAGAAGGGTCTGCCCAACCTGCTGAAACACATCGAAAACATCACTCAGGTGTACAAGCTGCCGGCCGTAGTTGCCATCAACCGCTTCCCCACCGACACCGTCGCCGAGCTGGAACTGGTTCGGGAAGAATGCCAGCGCCTGGGCGTCAATGTGGAGCTGAGCGAAGTCTGGGGCAAGGGCGGCGAAGGCGGCGAGGATCTGGCCCGCGCCGTCGTAAAGCTGTGCGATGAACCCAACGATTTCACCTACAGCTACGATCTGGACGATACCATCGAAGGAAAGCTGAACGCCATCGCCACCAAGATCTACGGCGCTGACGGAGTCGTTCTCACCGGTCCGGCAAAGAAGCAGGCCGATCAGCTGAAGTCACTGGGCTTCGACAAGCTGCCCATCTGCGTGGCCAAGACCCAGTACAGCTTTTCCGATAACCCGGCGCTTCTGGGCGCACCCTCCGGCTTTACGGTTACTGTGCGCAACCTGAAGGTTTCCGCAGGTGCCGGATTCATCGTTGCCCTTACCGGCGACATTATGACCATGCCCGGTCTTCCCAAGGTTCCCGCGGCGGAAAAGATCGACGTGGACGAAAACGGCAAGATCAGCGGACTGTTCTGATATCTGGCTCATCTCACAAGACACAAAAGACCCCTGTTACCGCTTCCGAGGCGGGACCGGGGCCTTTTTTGTTTGGCGTCAGGCGGAAAATGTGATATAATTGAGGCCACGCCACTGGCCGGGTGAGTCCGATATGGCCATCGGTCAGTGAAGCCGGAGGCGGCGCAGATGTCACGCGAAACGCAGACAGAGAACACAGGCTCCGGTAGAGCGCATCGGTGGAACGCACGCTTCGGACGAATGAACGATCAGAGCGGTGGACACTCTATTATGAAAGAAAGGTTGACTTTACTATGATAGAAAACATTAACTGGTATCCGGGCCACATGAAAAAGACCCGGGAGCTGATCCAGGAAAACCTGAAGATGGTGGATCTGGTGGTGGAGGTCATCGACGCCAGAATCCCTTCCTCCAGCCGAAACCCCATCATCGATCAGCTGGTGGGTGCGAAGAAGCGGATCATCGTTCTGAACAAGAGCGATCTGGCTGATGAGGAAGAGAACAAGGCCTGGGCGGAGCTGTTCAAAAAACAGGGGAATCTGGTATTGGCCATGAACTGCATGAGCGGTTCCGGAGCAAATCAGCTGATCCGCATGCTGACCAACATCCGGGACGAAAAGAACAAAGACGCGGCCCGCAAGAAGCCGCTGCGCATGATGATCGTGGGAGTTCCCAACGTGGGGAAATCCAGTCTCATCAACCGGCTCACCGGGAAGAAGAGCGCCAAGACAGGAAACAAGCCGGGCGTGACCCGGGGAAAGCAGTGGCTCAATCTAGGAAATGATATGCAGCTTCTTGACACGCCGGGCATTTTATGGCCCAAGTTCGAAGATCCCAACGTGGGACTGAATCTGGCATTTTGCGGCGCCATCAAGGACGAGATTCTGGACATTGCCACTCTGTGTCTGGAACTGATCAAGGTTTTGCAGGTCCGGTATCCTCAGCTTCTGATGGAACGCTACAAGCTGACGGAGCTGGGTGAGACGGCACTGGAAACCATGGAACTGATCGCGAAAAAGCGGGGTTTCATTCTGTCCGGTGGGCGCATCGATTACGAGCGCACGGGCAAGACCGTGATAGATGAATTTCGCAGTGCCACCATCGGCAGCATCACCCTGGAGCCTGTGGAGTAGCGAAACTCTGCCAACGGAGTGTGGGAACTCTACGATGCGTCGATTGCAGCGTCGGCCTGACCGCCGTAAGATAGAGGCGGAAAGGAAGGTGGAAAGTATGACATTTACACCTATTGATTTGCAGCGCTGGCCCAGGGGCCAGGTGTTCTGGTATTTCGCGAAGATGGCTCCCACGGGATATTCGCTGACCGTGGAGCTGGATGTGACGGAGGTTTTGCGGAGGACGAAGGAGCGGGGTTTGAAGTTCTTTCCGGTCTACCTGTGGTTGGTGACGAAACATTTGAACAACCAGGTGGAATTTAAAATTGCGGAAAAGGACGGGCAGGTGGGATATTTCGATACGCTGACGCCGCTGTACGCTTCGTTCCATCAGGATGACAAGACCTTTTCGCTGATGTGGACGGATTACGACGATGATTTCGATGTGTTCTATCAGCGATACGTGGAAAATCAGAAGCGGTTCGGAGAGAATCACGGCGTTCTGTGCCAGCCTCAGACGCCGCCGCCGGAAAACGCCTACACGGTGTCCTGCGTTCCCTGGATCAACTTCAAGCACTTTGCAGTCCACAGCTACGAGAACAAGCCCTACTATTTTCCATCGGTGGAGGCGGGAAGGTTTTATGAGGACGAGGCGGGACGGATGCGGATGCCGCTTTCCATTACCTGCCACCACGCAGCCACGGACGGCTACCACGTGGACCGATTTTTGAGAGAACTTCAGGAGGAAATGGACGGGTTCGGAGCAAAGCTCTGACGGAAAGGACGTGAGCGCGGAGCCAGAGGCCACGAAAAACGGGTGAGTGGCTCCCCTTGGAGTGTGGGCGTCGCACCAAAAAGCTTCGCAACCTTAAGGTTGCACCGCTGTTGGTAGATCAACTGCGGTCCGGATGGTATACTGGCAGCAGGAAAGGAGGGAACGGAATGAGGATTACTACAATGATGATTGTGTTTC
>JAGATO010000248.1 GCA_017621195.1 Bacillota bacterium
ACCCAGTTCCTTGGCCTTGTTGATGGCCTTCACTACGAACATGATGGAAAAGCCGATGATGAAGAAGTCCACCAGCGTCTGAATGAAGTTTCCGTAGGTGATGGCCGTTTCGACCACGGAACCGTCCTCGGCCACCTTGGTGGCCAGAACCCACTTCAGGTCCTTAAAATCCACGCCAGCGGTCAATACGCCGATCATGGGGGTGATCAGATCGCTGACCACGGAAGAAACCACCTTGGAAAAGGCGCCGCCGACAACGACACCGACAGCCATATCAACTACATTTCCTTTTAACGCAAATGCTTTGAATTCGTCAAATAATTTCATGTTGTTACCTCTTATTGTTGTCTCGATTCTCCCTCTGTGTTTTACATCATTTCATCCAACAGCTTCTGTAAATGCTCCCTATCGAAATGATATTTCTTTCTGCAGAACTGACAGGTCAGCTCCGCCTGGCCGTCCTCGTCCAGAATGGTCTTCAGATCCGTGACGCCGATGCTCATCAGCGCCTGCTCCAGCCGTTCCTCATTGCAGTCGCATTCCCAGCCAAGGTCCCGGGTCTCCAGAGGCTTTACGGTAAACTGCTCCGGCAGAGACTCGAAGATCCGCCGCAGCAGTTCCGTCACCACGGCTTCCTCCGTCTTTCCGACGGATTCTTTCGTCACCTGTTCCACCAGCGTGGAGATGGGTGTCATCTGTTCCAGGAGAGGTTCCAGCGCATCTACCGATTCCGGATCGGCTCCCGGCAGCATCTGGATGATCATGCCGCCCGCCGCAGCAACGCTGAGATCCGTCGCCACGCGAACGCCCAGAGCCACCGAGGACGACTGCTGCTCCGACACGAAGAAGTACGCCGTCAGGTCCTCGGCACTCTCACCGTTGACCAGCTCGATGCGGCCCACGTAGGGCTCCTTCAGACCCAGATCCTTGATGACCGTCACCGTACCGATGCCGATGGCGCCGCCCACGTCCAGCTTTCCGTTGGGCTTCAGCGGCAGATCTACCTGGGGGTTGGAGATATACCCCTTCACCCGTCCGTCACCGTAGGCGGTGGCCAGAATCTCCCGGGCGGGGCCGTCTCCCTTGAACTGCATCGTCAGTTTATCCTGAGTATTTTTCAGCATCAGACCCATCAATCCCGCCGCCGTCAGCACGCGGCCCAGGGCCGCTGTTGCCACAGGTGTGGTATCGTGGATCTGCCTGGCCTCTTCCACCATGGTGGTCGTCACGGCCAGATACACGCGAAAGGATCCGCTTCGATCCATCGCGATGATCGCTTTATTCATTCTATTCTCAATCCCTTCGTTTTATTTATTTTACCAGTCCGGCCAATTCTTCCTTCATTGCGGCGATGATTCGATCGGAATCCATGGCGGATGTTCCGCGGGCGCTGAGGTAGATCTTCAGCTTCGGTTCCGTACCCGAGGGACGAACGATGAAGCTGGAGCCGTCTTCCATGTTGTATTCCAGAACGTTGGACTTGGGCAGTCCGGTATTGTCTCTGTCGTAATCCACCCGCTTAGTGATGGCCTTGCCGATGACCGTCTTGGGCGGATTGGTCCGCAGGCTCTCCATGATGGAAGCCATCTTATCCATGCCGGCAGCACCCTCGAAGGTGAAGTCCATCAGGTCGTTCTTATAATAGCCGTACTGCTCGTACATTTCGTTTAAGCGGTCCACCAGCGTAGAACCGGCGCTCTTGTAGAATGCCGCCATTTCGCAGATCAGCATGGAGCCGTTCACCGCATCCTTGTCTCTGACGTAAGGACCGGACAGGTAGCCGTAGCTCTCTTCGAAGCCGAAGATGTACCGTTCTACTTCTCCGTCCTTTTCCAGAAGACCGATCTGTTCGCCGATGAACTTGAATCCGGTCAGCACGTTGCGCATTTCCACGCCGTAGTTCTTCGCCACGGCGTCGGCCATCTTGGACGATACGATGGTCTTTACGGCAACCGGCTTCGCCGGCAGCTTCTTCACCTGACACAGGAAGTCCAACATAAGAATTCCAACTTCGTTTCCGGTCAGGAGAACATAGTCACCGCGATGCTTGACGGCGATGCCTACCCGATCGCAGTCGGGGTCGGTGGCCAATAGCAGGTCGGGGGTTCCCATCTTGCGGCACAGTTCCAGACCCAGCTGCAGCGCTTCCTTCTTTTCCGGATTGGGGTAAGTGCAGGTGGGGAAGTTGCCGTCCGGCAGCTCCTGCTCCGGTACGACCGTCACCTTTTCCACGCCGATCTCCTTCAGAATCCGGCGGACGGGCTTGTTTCCGCTGCCGTTTAAGGGCGTGTAAACCACTTCTAAATTCTTACAGCCGTTGAAGCCCGTGCTCTGCTCCTTCACCGCGGCGATGAAGGCATCGATAGTCTCCTCGGGAATGTATGTAACGGCTCTGTCGTCGGCAGCCATCTTCACATCCCGGAAGATGTCCAGCTTTTCGATCTCGGCCAGCACTTCGTCGGCCTGCTGGATATTCATCTGGCAGCCCTCTTCGTTATAGGCCTTATAGCCGTTGTACTTGGCCGGATTGTGGCTGGCGGTGATCATGATGCCGGCAGCGCAGTGGTAATAGCGGGTGGCAAAGGACAACGCCGGCGTGGGCATCAGTTCTCTGTACAGATAGACGTCGATGTCGTTGGCAGCCAGTACCCGGGCGGCAACCTGGGCGAACTCCGGCGACATATTCCGGCTGTCGTAGGAGATGGCAACGGCAGCGCGCTTTCCCTTCTTAAACAGCGTCTTCTTCACCGCGTAGTGGTGGTTGACGTAGTTGGCCAGTCCCTGTGTGGCCTTGGCCACAGTATAGATATTCATGCGGTTGGTTCCGGCTCCCAGAATTCCGCGCAGACCGCCGGTACCGAATTCCAGCTCCTTGTAGAAGCGCTCATAGATTTCGTTCAGCGCCGCTTCGTCCTGCGGATTTTTTTCCAGCGCCTTCGTATATACTCCCAGTTCGCTCTTCAACGTTTTATCTAAGTTGGGGTTCTCCATCCAAAGCTTGCACCGCTTTAAAACAGCTTCGTATTTTCCTGTGCTCATAAGATTTTCTCCCTTCAATTTCCTGTCGATTCGACAGTTTTAAACCCGCCCCTTCCGCGGGAAATCAGCGCATTACACAACGCAGGGCTATTTGCCTAGACATAGTTTAGTTTATCACAAAAATGCCGCTCTGAGAATAGAAAAGACTGCGTTTTCCGAAGAAATCACAGCCTTTTCACATTTACATTTCCAGTTGTTCGAGATATTCCAGCGTTTTGAACTTCAGCTGCAGCTTCGCCGGTTCCTCGCCGTCCACGGCTTCCCACAGCGTATCGTACCGCGGGTCGGCCGGTCGGGCCCCCACGGTGCACAGCGGCGGAAACAGGACGCACCACCAGTTCTGGCCGCTGCCATCGCCGATGACGATGTTCAGTGCTTCGTATTCTCCTTCCGGAAACGTCACGTTACCGTAGGTCTTTTCCGGTATATGCCGCGGTCCCAGGTTTGCCTTGACCCGATAGTCGTATCCGTTGGTGCGGACGATCTTCTGCGCCGTATCGGCGATCTCATCCAGGTGCTCCTGCACATATCGGCGTGACTGCTCCAGCGTCAGTTCCACCCGGCCTGCCTCCGGCCGGGCCTGTGCCACTGTAAGTTCTGTCAGTTCCCGGTCGATCATGGCAAGCACGCCGTCTCTGACCTTCAGCTTCAGCGCCTGATCCGCCGGATCGTCACTGTTGGCTATGACGTGAAAGCGGATAAAATCCCGATTGGTCAGCTGCTGCTGGTTCTGAGCCCCCAGGCTCTGTCCCGTATATACGGCTACGGCAGCCATGGCCAGCGCCGCCATGGCCATTGTTCGTCTTTGGAATTTCATATGAACGAGGTTCCTTTCTCTCGGCTTTTGTAAGTTGTGCTACGTTCATTGTTGACGCCGCAGCTTTCTTTTATACACCGATTCTCTCACTTGACGATCAGCAGCTTCGCTCCCGGCTTCAGCGGCGCACCCAGTTCCATGCCGTTGATCCGCGCTACGGTATCGATGGTGGTGCGGTACCGCTTGGCGATCTTCCACAGAGTGTCTCCACTGCGGGTGATGTACAGTACCAGCCCCGGCATTTCCCGCTCCGGTCCGCCGCCTTCCACGAAGCCCACGCTGCGGATCAGAGGGCACTGCTTTCTGCTGATGACAGCGCTGTTGACCATGACCGAAGCGTTCAGCTCGATCTGGCGGTTGTTCAGGCGATCATACCGCAGCTCTTTCAGGAGCACTTCGTTGTCCGGGACGGCGTTCTCCATGCCGCCGGGCAGATCCATGGCCATGCGGAACGGAATTTCCCGGCGCAGGCTGAAGGGTGTGGCGGTTTCATCATCCGCCAGGCAGACCAGCTTTGCCACGACCATTCCCTCCACCACGTTTTTGTTTCCTTCCACTCTGGATGTGACCTTCGCCAGACTTCCCGAGAGGAAGGCGATGCGTTCCACGCCCTCGTATGCGTCGGGAACGTTGACCACCTCCCGCACCGTGGTTTCGGCCATGCCGCCGGGACACAGCTGCATCAGACTCACTTCCCGTCGGTCAAAGGCCATCTCCTTCTGATGGTGGTAGGCATCGGTGACGATGGACTGTTCCACATCTCGGTACAGTTCTACGAACGTCTCCGCATCCAGATTGAGGTGGAGTATGTTTCTCTGACCGCTTTCGCTTTCCCTGGGCTCGGCTGCGGCGCCCCTCTTCTGAAAAAAGGCTCGGCCGCCGGTGGGCTGCTCCGTCTGTCCTGCGGCCCCCAGCGCGATGAATTGAGTGAATTCGCACTTTCCCTGAAACAGGACGGGCATCTTCTCCTGACTGCGGATCCCGTCCGAATTTCCGATCCCGTCCAAAGCCTCGCTGCCGCGTCCGCCCTTTCCGTCGCCTGTTCTACCGCTTTGCCCTTCGCCTGCGGCTCCGATATTGCGTCCATCGTCCGTCCGCCCGCCCTCTTCTTTCGGCAGGTACATGATGTTGCAATACGCCGTACCGCTGATGACGGCCTTTTCACGGCTGATCTGCTTATGATTTTCCACCAGGTTGACGTCGCAGCGCAGTACGCTTCCGATCTCCGGCAGGGCATCCGGGAGTACCAGATCCTCTTCCAGTTCCAGACGTTCGCTCTTGCGGAGAATCACATCGGTGACGGTGATGTTTTCCTTCAGCATCTGAACGTCATCGGTCCGAAGTCCCTGAAACAGTTCCATCCTCCGGCTTCGATATTCCCGTCCCGCCGCTGCAATCACGGCCTTGACGCGGAATTTTCTCTCGTTGATCACGCTGTAATCCAGAGATTCGATGGCAGCCGATGCCTTAATTCCTACGATGTCGGCCTCGTCTTCTGCCGCGCTGCGGGTTTCTCTCGGCGTTCCGCTTTCTCTCAGCGTTCCGCTCTGGCTCGAATCGCTGCTCTGACCCAAAGTTCCGCTCTGCTGGAAGGGGATTCTCGATTCGATGGCAACGATGCGGCGATCCGCGCCCTTCCCCTGAGGTGCATACAGCGTCTGCAGCCGCAATTCGCCGCTGACCTTCCGATCCCGCTCCGTAAACTGCAGCGTCCCGTCCATGGCCAGAATCGACGCCAGATCCGGCTTCACATCGGGAACAAGAATGTCTTCTTCCACGTAGATCCGCACCGGCTCGCATGTTACCATGTCCACCAGCCGCAGACCTTCCGTCACCACATCGCTGCCCGCCGGGATCACCGTCTTTCCTCCCACATCCTGATTCGCATCTGACGTGTCCGCCATCGGCGCGCTTTCCGGCTCCGATGCACGTTCCGGCTCCGGCGCGCTTTGCGGCTCCGATGCACGTTCCGGCTCCGGCGCGCTTTCCGGCTCCGATACATGTTCCGGCTCCGATACATGTTCCGGCTCCGGCGCGCTTTCCGGATCCGATGCACGTTCCGGCTCCGGCGTAGTGCCTGCAGGTGTAATTGACGCGTCCGAAGGTGTTGGCGGCGCTCCCGCGATAGGTGTTTCTGAAAGTTCTGGTGTTTCTATTGTCTTTTGTGCCGTATCGGCTTCGACTTTCTCCATTTCCAATCCTGCCAGCAGCCTCTCATAAATCGACGGATCAAAATCATCTATGTCTTCCCGGGCCGGCTGCATGGCAAATTCCGGGATTTTGTCAAATTCGTATGGCTTAAACTCTTTCATTTTTCCTCCCCCATTCTCCAGTATTGTGAGTCCTATCCTCTTGTTCATTGTATTCAGGGGGATCTGGCTGTATGAGTATCTCTCAGGCAAACCGAAGGTTAAATAAGCGAAGATACGTTCTAAGAGCCGATCGAAGACCCATTCGTAGAGACAACCGAGAAAATAGAAAAGGGACTTTTCTGAAGTCCCTTTTCCTCATGTTCAATCTTTATGACGCGCCGATGGGCTGATCCGGCTCAGTGCGCCGATCACCGCTGCTTCCACTTTGCGCGCTGCCGAAGCGTCGCCTCTCCTACACCAGCGTGCGAATCAGAAACGTCTCATCGTTCACCTGCTTCATGGAGCGATACGCGCTCTGCGCCTTCTTTTTATTCATGAATACGCCGAACACCGTAGGCCCGCTGCCGCTCATCAGAACGGCGTTGGCCAGTCCCAACGATTCCATGGCCCGCTTCGTCTCGCCTACCACCGGATACAGAGGCAGGGTAGACGTCTCCAGCACATTTCCCATATTGCTCAGGACCAGCGGCAGGTTGTGGGTTTTCAGCCCCCGCACCATCTGATCTACGTCTGGATGACACACTCCTTCCAGGTGCAGATTTCCGTACACCTCTCTGGTGGGAACGCTGACCGGCGGCTTGGACAGCACGATCCAGGCCGACAGCGGTGTCACCGGTGTCAGTTCCGTTCCCGTGCCTTCCGCCAGCGCGCAAAACTGCCCCTCCTGGCCCATCAGGCAGAAGGGAACGTCGGAACCCAGCTTTGCCGATAACGCGGCAAGCGCCTCCGGCGCTTCGTTCACTTCCCACAGTCTGGCCAGTGCCCGCATCACCGCCGCGCCGTCAGCACTGCCGCCTGCCAGGCCTGCCGCCATGGGAATCCTCTTGTCCAGCGTCACCGTGATGTCATACTCCCGGTCCGGCCGATACGTCTCTTTCATCAGCTTTGCCGCCTTGTAGGCGATGTTGGTCTCGTCCATGGGCAGATCGCCCCGGGTGGTAGACCCGCGGATCACCGTTTCCTCCCCCGCCGGAAGTTCCTGACAGGACACCGTCACCCGATCCCACAGATCCACCTGCTGCATCACCATCTTCACCTCGTGATAGCCGTTGGGCAGCTTTCCCAGCACATCCAGCGACAGATTGATCTTGGCGTAAGCCTGAACGCTGCATTCCTTTCTCATAGTCTACCTCGCTTCCATCGTGCCGTAATTGGCGATCATCTGCTGTGCTTCCTGATAGAGGATCGTCCCCCGGGGATCCAGCTCGCCGCTGGTCCGACCATTCATGACGCCTGCGCCGCAAGCCCACCTCATGGGCGTAATCGCGTAGCTGCTGATGACCGCAGCGTCCTTATAGATCGAAAGGTCGCATGTCGCGCTCACGTCCCCACCGGCGTATTTCACATACTGGTATAACATGGTCGCCATCTGCTGACGGGTGATCCTCTCCTGAGGCCGGAAGCTGCCATCGGTGTATCCAGCTGCAATTCCGTGGTCTGCCGCCCAGGTGATCGCCTCGCCGTAAGCGTCATCTTCCGCCACATCGGAAAACCGCGATTTCGCAGCATTTCCCGCCGCCACACCATCCGTCCGCTCTTCCGTTGCGCATTTCAGATCATACAGCAGCTGCACCGCCATGGTCCGACTCACCGTAGTTTCGTCGGAGACGGGAGCCTGTTCCACGATTCGAATCCGCCCGGCGCCGTAGGGATTGGCATAGGTATCGCCTGCGATGGTGCCGCCCAGATGATCGGTGATGAACGCGATCAGAAGCTGGCTGTCCAGCATGACATCATCCTGCAGCAGTTCCGCGTCGTCAAACATGGAGAACGCGCCGCTCTTTAAAAGGTAATTGTGACTTCCGAGGATGTACTGACCGTCCAGATCCAGCGGCTGTCCGTTGACCATCACGTTCTTCACCCGATATTCTCTGTCCACACCTAAATACAGACCGTTGTCATCGATACGCACCGACGTGGGAAGATAGGAGTGGATCTCGTAGGTGATGCCGGAAACCTGCATGAACGAGCCGTTTTCCCCAGGGAAGAACATGGCTCCGTATTCCAGCACATCCAGCAGCTGTTGACCCGTGACTCGCGCGGTACACATGCCGTTTCCGAAGGGATGAATGTTGACGATCTGACCGTTGGTGATCTCTCCCGCCTTCAGATCGGACCGGACGCCACCGCCGTTGACCATGGCAACATCCGCGTTCAATACCTGACGATAAGCGTCTGCCACCAGGTCTCCCAGGTTGGTTTCGCCGTTGCGAATCCGCCGCAATCCCGTGGCGGGGTCGTTGATCATCAGATCCACTTCACTGTAGGCAACCACCTCCTCGGAAACGCTGCGGATCTCATCGGAGATCCGATCCACCTCCGCCTGAACCTGCGGATCGATTTCCTCCAGATCGGCCACAGGGATCAACCGGCTGGACATGGTTCCGTCCTCTGCAATTTCCAACCGTCCCACGTATTCCAGCTTCGTTCCCGTCTGGGTCAGAAGCACCGGATGACCTTCTTTGTCCGGAACCGTCTCCTGCGGCATCACCGTATGGGAATGACCGTCGATCACCGCATCCAGTCCGCAGGTGTTGGCGATCACGTCTCTGGAGCTGTAGCTCTCCACGGTCTCCTCTTCGCCCAGATGAGCCACGGCGATGATGTAATCCGCGCCCTGGGCTGTTGCCTCATCGATGTTGCTCTGCACCGTTTTGTTCAGCGTTTCTCCGGTACCGTCTCCCCCGAAGTCATAGATCCAGTTTCCCCGGTCGTCCTGAAAATACACAGGTGCGGATGAGCTCAACGTGTAAGGCGTAGAAACGCCGATGAAAGCCACCTGGTCATCGTCCGTAGCGGGATCTCCGTCCAAGTCAATGATCCGATAGCCGTCGAAGATCTGTCGTGGCGTTTCGCCGGAACTATCGAAGAAATTGGCGCAGATATAATTCAGTCCACTGTTTTCCGCAATACCGAGAAACCGCTCCATGCCGAAGTCGAACTCGTGGTTTCCCGGAACATTGATGTCATAGCCCATGGCCTCCATCACGTCCACCATGGCCTGACCGTCCGTCAGGGTGGTCGCCAGGCTTCCCTGAATGGCATCTCCCGCATCCACCAGCAGCGCGTTATCGCGATCCACCAGCGGTTTGATCTTCGCCATGTTTTCATAAGCGCCGTGAATATCGTTGGTATAGTAAATGACTGCTTTCGCTGCCAATGTGGCGGTCGTCTCCTGCTCCTGGGCGCCAAAGGCCATCGTGACACTGCTGAAAACCAGCGCCAGAACGCAGACCGCGCCGACCCAAAGTCGTCGTTTCTGTTTCATGGACATATCCTCCTTCCCTCATACCCTTATTCTGACACATTCCCATGGATTTTCAAGTGATTTCTTCCGACATTGAATTACAAAAAGCCCCTGCGGACAAGGTCCACAGGAGCGAAGAAGAGGAGAAGCCGTAGCGGCTTCATGAAGAAAGCTTATTTTCCCACTTTGTCGTCGGGGTGAACGCCGGTGATGGAATATTCCACCCATTCCGCAATGTTGACCGCGTGATCGCCGATTCGTTCCAGATATTTGGCGATCATCAGCAGCTCCAGCGCCAATTCTCCCTTCTGGGGATTTTCGGCAATGGCCTGACTCAGCTGGTGAATGACCCGTGTGAAGCGCTCGTCCACATTGTCGTCCGACGCGATGACGCGGGCCGCCATCTCCGAATCCTTGTTTACGTAGGCAGCTACGCTGTCGGTCACCATCTTTCGGGTGGCAACCGCCATCTCCGCGATAAACCGCGGTTCCTGGAATTGCTTTGCCTCCGCCAGAGGAATCACAATCTCCGCGATATCCGCTGCCTGGTCGCCGATCCGTTCCATATCGGTAATCATCTTCATGGCGGAAGAGATCACCCGCAGATCGGTGGCTACCGGTTGCTGCTGCATCAGCAGGCGCAGACACAGCGTCTGAATCTCCCGTTCCTTTTCGTCGATCATGCGTTCCAAAGCGATGGCCTCTTCGGCGATCTCCTTATCCTGTGCGGACAATGCCTCTACCGCGGCGCCGATGGCTTCTTCGCACAGCTGACCCATGTGGATCAGCGCCATATTCAGTTCAGCCAGCTGCTGATTAAATCGATTTCTTGTCATATCAACCAAACCTTCCTGTAATGTAATCCTCCGTGCGCTTATCCTTCGGCATGGAGAAAATCTGCTCCGTCTCTCCCGTTTCGATCACCTCTCCCAGGAGGAAAAAGGCAGTCTTGTCGGAAATTCTGGCAGCCTGCTGCATGTTATGAGTCACCATGACGATGGTGTAGTCCTTCTTCAATTCCGCCGCCAGATCTTCGATCTTGGAGGTGGAGATGGGATCCAGCGCCGAGGTAGGTTCGTCCATCAGCAGTACCTCCGGTTCGACGGCCAGAGCTCTGGCGATGCACAGACGCTGCTGCTGACCGCCGGACAGCCCCAAAGCGCTCTTTCCCAGCCGGTCCTTCAGTTCATCCCAGATGGCCGCATTTCGCAGCGACGTTTCCACGATCTCGTCCAGCTTTGCCTTGGAGCGAATTCCGTGGGTCCGGGGTCCGAAGGCGATGTTGTCGTATACGCTCATGGGAAAGGGATTGGGCTTTTGGAAAACCATGCCCACTCTCTTTCTCAGAACGGTGGTGTCCATTCCGTGATAGATATCTTCGCCGTCCAACGTCACCAGGCCCTCGATGCGGCATCCCTCCACCAGATCGTTCATCCGGTTCAGAGACTTGAGCAGCGTGGACTTTCCGCAGCCGGAAGGTCCGATAAAGGCGGTGATCTCGTTGGGCTGTATGTTCAGGTTGACCTGCTTCAGGGCTTTGAAATCGCCGTAGTACAGATCCAAATTTTCCACTTTGATCTTTTCCATATTGGTTTCATACCTTTCCCGTTGTTACTGTCCGCCATCGGCTTTGGAAAGCTTCTTCGCCACGAAGGAGGACAGAGCGTTGATGACGATGACGATCACAAGCAGTACCACCGCTGTTCCGTAGGCCGTATTGATGTGAAGGCCTTCGCTGGACATGCGGTACATGTGGACCGACAGCGTGCTTCCCGAGGAAAACAGCGGTGCGATCAGGTCCCTCAGCGGGTGGCCCGTCCACTTCCAGACGGGAACCTCCGCCACGGTGCCTGCCGTATAGATTAACGCCGCCGTTTCACCGACGATACGGCCGATGGCCAGGATGATCCCTGCCAGGATTCCCGGTACTGCCGACGGCAGAATGATTCGAAATACAGTGCGCAGTCTTCCGGCTCCCAGTCCGAAGCTGCCCTCCCGATAAGAATCGGGAACGGCCTTCAGAGCTTCTTCCGTCGTTCTCATAATCAACGGAAGGACCATGATTGCCAGAGTAAATGCGCCTGCCATAATAGAGTAGCTCCATCCCAGGGCCTTGACGAAGAACAGATATCCGAACAGGCCATAGACGATGGACGGAATTCCGGACAACATCTCTGCTGTCATTCGCACAACACCTACGACTTTATTTCCCCGCTTGGCATACTCCACCAGATAGATGGCGGAGAAGATGCCGATGGGCCCTGCGATGATCAAAGCCAGAATGATCATAATCACCGTATTGATCAGAGACGACATCAGGGAACCGTTTTCGGAGGTGTATTTCCATGCGAACAAATCAGGCGTCAGACAGGGAATTCCCTTGATTAGAATATATCCCACCAGCAGGATGACCACGCCGGCGGTCATGATTGCGGAAAGCGTTACCGCTGCCCGCAGAATCAGCGACAGTGTATCTTTTTTCATGCGTTTCATGCGTCAGCCCTCCGTTTCAATGCCGAGAACGACAGGTTGATGAGGAGAATGAAGACGAACAGCACCACGCCCGTGGCAATCAGCGCCTGACGGTGCAGGTCGGCTGCATAGCCCATTTCGATGACGATGTTACTGGTCATGGTTCGCAGTCCCGCCAGCAGGCCCTTGGGCATCCGCGGCTGGTTTCCGGCAACCATGATGACCGCCATGGTTTCGCCGATGGCGCGGCCAACGCCCAGGATCACGGCCGACAGGATTCCGGATTTGCAGCCGGGCAGCACAGCGAAGAAAACGCTGCGCTCATGGCTGGCTCCCAGAGCCAGTCCGCCTTCATAGTAGGACTGAGGAACCGCCCGGATGGAGGATTCGCTGACGTTGATGATGGTGGGCAGGATCATCATGCCCAGAAGCAGGGATGCGGTCAGCATAGTCTGGCCATCCACCAGATTGAAGATGTTGCGGATCAGCGGCACCAGAACCACCAATCCGAAGAAGCCGTAGACGACGGAGGGAATCCCCGCCAGCAGTTCCACCGCCGGCTTCATGATTTTATAGATACGCGGCGGGCAGAAGCGCGCCATGTAGATTGCTGTGAGAATGCCCACGGGAACGCCTACGATGATGGCACCCGCGGTGACGTAGATGCTGCTCAGAATCATGGGCAAAATCCCGAAGATGTTGTTTCCTGGCCGCCATTCCGTTCCCAGCAGGAACTTCAGCGGTCCGATCTCCCCGATGGTGGGGATGCCGTTGGCGAAGAGAAATAGACAAATCAGCGCCACGGACAGGATCGATGCGCAGGCGGCAATGAAGAACACGCCGTGCATCAATAGTTCTCTTATTTTCATTATGTTTTCCTCGTAACGACCACGTTGTAACGATCACATTGTAACGACCATGTCTTTCTAAACAACCACATTTCGATTTCATGTTTCGGCTCAATCGCCGCTTTCGGTTTGCCGCCGATTCGCTGCTGCAGATTTGCTGCCGACTCGTTGATTGCAAACAGGCCGTGGCTTCGCCCCGGCCCGCTTGCATTGTGTGGTTGTTACTCTGCGACGTCCGCCCAGACGGTGGTGTCACCTACGTAGATGCTCATCACCTGCTCACTGGTCAGTTCGTCGATGGTGTTTGCGTGATTTACGATAACGGCGATACCGTCCATAGCGATGGTGGTTCCGGTCAGTCCAGCTTCAACTTCGCTATCCTTCAGCGCTCTGGAGGCCATACCGATATCGCAGGTACCGTCGATGGCACTGGTCATACCGGTGGTGGAGTCACTCTGCTGAATTTCGATGGTCGCATTGCTGTTCACTGCCAGATATGCTTCCTTCAGCTTTTCCATGACGGGGGTAACGGAGGAAGAACCTGCAACGACGATCTTGCCTTCCGGTGCGTTTCCGCTGTAAGCGGGTGCTGCTTCATCTACGGTGATGTAACCGTTATCCTCGATGACTGCCTGGCCCTCTGCGCTCATGATGAAGCCCAGGAAGTCCGCTGCTGCTTCGCTCAGTCCTTCTTTCGTGGCTACGTTGAAGGGTCTTGCGATCTTGTAAGTACCGGCCTTGATGTTGTCCACGGTAGCTTCGGCACCGTCGATCTTAACGGCCTTTACGGTATCATCCAGCGAACCCAGAGAAATGTAGCCGATGGCGTATTCATTTCCTGCAACACCGGTCATCATAGCGGAAGTACTGTTGGTGATAGTAGCTTCCAGTGTGGTCATATCCACTTTATTGCCGTCAGCATCCTTCTGTTCTACTCCGAACAGTTCGATGAACGCGCCTCTCGTTCCGGAGCCGTCTTCTCTGGACTGTACGGCGATCTGCTTCGTCACATCGAAGCCTTCTGCTTCGCCACCTTCCGCTTCACCGGAAGTTCCGCTGTTTCCGCCGCATCCGGCCAGAAGGCTCATTCCCAATACCAGCGTCATCGCTGCTGCTAACCATTTCTTTGAACGTTTCATTTTCTTTCTCTCCTTTTCTTTCTCTTTTATCTCTATGCTTTGTTGTCCAAGGTTACGGAAGAGCTCTGCGCTTGCGGTATCTCCTTCGATTTTCTCTGTGAAATCCGCTACAGCCTCGCCACTGTCGGTTTCTCTTTTCAGATCCGTCGTAGCCTCGCGCCCTTCGGTACATTCTTAAGATACCGCACCTTTGTAAAGGCCATCATCGTCCAAACGAAAAGTCTCTGTAAAAGAGACTTTCCTCTTTGTAAAATCGGTGCAAAGTTGTAAAGCCATCCCCCCGAACATGAGCGGTTGTTTGGACTTTAGCTGTTTGGACTTTAGTTGTTTGGACTTTAGCGGTCGTTTGGACTTTAATTGAGGCCCTGCGGCGAATCCGCAGGCCTTCCACTGGACATTTGGACATTAGATGTGCGCTGGCGGGCAGCGCCAGCAGGCGATTTTGTCTTTGGCGGTGGCGCGGCGGGCAGCGCCGGCGACCCTTTGGACTTTGATGTACTCTGGCTACCGACCTTTATGAAATCTTGCATTATTTTAAGGGAGTTTTGCTGTGAAATAGTGCAAACTTTCATCAGGATGTCGTCAAGTGGTCGGCAAATCATCATTCACAACACAATTTATCTTCCTCATGCATCAAAATAAGGTGAGGATATTCCAGGAGATGCGGATGAGGAAATGGATCAGGGCTGGAACTGGTCGTTTTCCTATACTTTCAGTGACAAGCAAGGTTAAAATATAGCGTTTTTTGTGTTTCATATATTTTGGGGATTTGGCTGTACTATTATATAGGCTTTTTTGAAAGTCCTATATTTTCCTAAATCCAAGAGAAAAAATATAGGAAAAAGTGTGGTTAGAAGAGGAGGAAAATCCACATATTTACAATCTCCAGCCAATTTTTATATTTTAGACGCATTGTTCAAATATTTTATAGGAATCCGTCTGAAAAGTCCTATAATTTATGGATTTAAATCCTCGGAATATAGAATTCGTGATTTTCCCTATAAATTAAGAATATAATGCTTTAAAATATAGACTTTTTAATTTTTGCTATATATTAGTCGCATTTCCTCCATATAATATAGGATTCCTGAAAGGGATGCCTTGCCCAGCCATAAGGAGATTCGATCAAAACGCATTACAACGGTTTTTCCCCAAATTTCATCAGATAGCCGCGACTCACCGCTGCCACCGCTGACACTGTCGGTGGTGCGTTGGCGTCCATCGCCAGCGTCCATTTCGACATTGAAGGTACGCTGGCGCTCCGCACCAGCGGCCCTTTCGACATAATGTGGCGCGGCGGTTGGCCGCGCTTCACTTTGATATCGGCAATGCGCGGCGGACGTCGCCAACTGGACAGCTTCCTGTCGCAGCCATAACTCAAAAAATACCGAGAAAAAATTTCATCGTTTCTTCAAAAAACAAAGGCGAAAACTACACAAACTTCGTTTATATTGAGTTTATATTTTAGAGTACATCTTATTTCTATCATGTCAATGTGTCCCGAACCACCCCGTTGTCATACCTTGCGTTGCGATTCCGGCGGAGCTTCGATGTTACCGTCGATGCATCGAATCATAGCGTTACCGTGACCGCGGTGCGATACATTGACACGACAATTGGAGGAAACAATATGTCTACCACAGTTATAAAAAAATGCAGTGCCCTGCTGCT
>JAGATO010000249.1 GCA_017621195.1 Bacillota bacterium
ATATCTCGGATCTGGTCGCAGACCGCTTCCAGAGAATAATTCTTGACGCAGATGAAGATCACGTCCATCTGCCCCAGCTGCTCCGCTCCTTCGCCGATGTCGTCAGGATGTACCGTAAACGTTCCCTGCAGATCGCTGTTCACCGTCAGCCCACGCTCCTTGAGGGCAGCTTTCCGGTTTCCCCGGGCCACGAAATAGACCCGATCTTCCGTTCCTTTTTTGGCTTTAGCAAGGGCTCCGCCCAGATATCCGCCAACGCCGCCAATTCCTGCACTGCAAATTTTCTTACCAATGTATATTCCTCCCTCTCCTGCGCTCCGCGCAATCCTTCTATTCTGCGCTGCGCGCAGCGTTCTTTACTTTCCGCGGCGGAACAGGTCGCCGATCAGGCGAACCTCGTCGATCTTCAGCGCGATCAGAAGCGCCAGATAGACCAGTCCCGCAACGCAGACCGCCGCTCCCAGACAGATCAGTGCCGGGAGCGCTCCCGTCCCCGTCACCACTCCGTAGGCGATCCGCGATATCGCTACGGCAGTCACCGTTGCCGCCAGAATCTTACCCACTTTTCTCTTGGATCGCAGCAGCTGGACCTGCGGATACTTCCGCCGCAGTCCAAAGTACAGCTGGATCACATTCACCCCGGCAGCCACCGAGGTCGCCAGCGCCAGGCCGCCCTGCTTCATGGGGCCTACCAGGATCACATTCAGAACGATGTTGGTCACCGCAGCGATGGCCGCATACACCACCGGCGTCTTTGTATTTCCCATGGAATAGTACAGCTTCGTCAGAAGCAGCGCCAGCCCCTGGAACAGGATTCCTGCCGCGTACCAGAAAAAGGCCGGCTCCGTCAGCGCAGAAGCTCCGGCGTCGAAGGCGCCCCGCTCGTAGACGGCCTGGATCACCGGGCCGCTGTACGCCATGGCGCCCAGGGTGCAGGGAGCGGCGATGACAAAGACCACGTTCATTCCCCGTTCCATGATGCTGTTGACCCGATCGTAATCCTCCAGGGAATTGGCCTGGGTCAGCTTGGGATAGATCAGCGTTACCAGGATGGTGGAGGTCACCGTCAGGATCATGTTGCTGATCAGGTTGGCGTAGTTCAGCGCAGCCACCGATCCGGTCTCCAGGCCGGAGGCCAGGCTCTTGTCCACGAAGGCGTTGATCTGGTTGATGCTTCCGCCGATGAAGATGGGAAGGGCCAGCATGACGATGTTTTTGGCCGTATCTCCCAGCCTCCAGTCGAAGGAATAGCGCAGTCCGCGATGCCTTGCCAGAGTACTGACGCCGACGCAGCGGATGATATTTCCCACCAGAACGCCAAAGGCCAGATAGTAGTGAGATGTATAGGCGCTAATCACGATGAACACGATGATGGATGCGCTCTGGCTGTAGCCCAGAACGATCTGGGGCAGGAACACGCCCTTATATTGTAAAAACGCTTCCAGAAGCGTGCTGATGGAGCTGAACATCAATAGGCACATGGTAATGCGCAGATAGCTCTCGGTCAGGGCCGCCTGCTCCGCCGAGAAGTTTCCGGCAAAGATCCGGACCAGCAGATCCGGGCAGAGAAACCCCAGCAGCGCCGACACCGACGAGATCAGGACCAGGATGTTCAGAACGCGGCTGGTAAACAGGTTGGCCTCCGCCTCACCCTCCAGCTCGTGTTTTTTGGAAAAGGTGGGCATATACGAGATCGCCACGGCGCTGAACAGGCTGGCAAACAGCATATTCGGTATGGATTGGGCCATGACGTAGGCATCGGTGATGACTCCGGCCCCGTAATAATTGGCCAGAACCATTTCCCGGAGAAAGCCTACCAGCTTGGATCCCATGGTGAACACAGCCATCAGCAGAGCTGTCTGGGCTGCTGTCAGTCGAAATGATTTCATAACTTACCCCTCTGTATCGTTCCCTTTTGATTTCGTTCCGTTCCGGCCCATGTGAAGCCGTGGAATCACTTCATTTTATCACCTGAAAAAGCCATCGTCAATCCGTGGTAAACCGATGGGAACCGGCGGTTTTAGTCTTGTCCGCACGGACGGTTCTATGATATACTAATCTTTAGCTTATAAGCCCGAAATTCCGGCTCTGCTCCGGGAGCGGGCCACCACGGTTCAAAGGAGTTAAACTATGGCAACTTTCTCAAATAAGAATAAAAAGGCCAAGGCCAAGCCGGAGCGCAGCTCCGCTGCGGCCAGCCGTCCTGCGGATTCCCGCGTCCTCTGGTCCATGAGCCAGGCACCCTCTCTGGACGATGACAGCTACGGACTGCAGATTCTGCCCGCCGTCTTTTCCACGGCGTTCATCATTCTGATCGTCCGCATGGTAAACTATACCCGTCCCATGGATCAATTCTACTGGACCTCCGGAAA
>JAGATO010000250.1 GCA_017621195.1 Bacillota bacterium
GCTGCTGTTCAGCCATTTCGACCAGTCTCTTGGTCATATAGCCGCCGACGTAACCGTTCTGTCTGGCGGTCAGGTTACCCTTGTCCATGGTGTTGTAGTTGGCCAGACCCAGCTCGTTGGCGATTTCGGTCTTCATGCTGTCTAACGCGGGCTTTGCGTCAGTGCTGATCTTGTTCTGTAAAGTCATTTGTTTCACCTCCTCTTTACGCCCTTATGATGCGCGTGGAGGTTGAAATCTATTCTTGCTAATTATTGGCTCACAGCCGCAGTTCTTCCACCTGATGGAACAGCGTTTGAATTCTCTGTTTCAGCGGCTGGTTCTCCTCGTGGGACAGCGTAGGATCCTCCTGCAAAATGAAATTGGCCTCGCTTCGAGCGGCGCCCAAAATCCTGGCGTGCTTTCCCAGATCGGCCAGCTTCAGCTCGGGAACGCCGTGCTGCCGGACGCCGAAAAATTCACCGGGCCCACGCAGCTTCAGATCCTCTTCCGCGATGACGAAACCGTCGTTGGTGGAAGCCATGATCTCCGCTCTCTGCTTTGAAATCTGGCTTTCGTTTTCCGAGATCAGAAGGCAGTAGGACTGGTGTTCCCCTCTTCCGACACGGCCTCGCAGCTGATGGAGCTGAGCCAGACCGAACCGCTCCGCATTTTCGATGACCATGATGGTGGCATTGGGAACGTTGATTCCCACTTCGATGACCACGGTGGACACCAGAAGCTGGACGGATCCGCTGTAGAAGTCCGCCATGATCCGGTCCTTTTCCTTCTGTTTCATGGCACCATGAAGCAGCGCGGCGGAAAATTCCGGGTACGCCACCGTCAGTTCTTCGTAGATTTCGGTGGCGGATCTGGCGTTCAGCTGCTCCGAATCCTCGATCAGCGGCGCTACCACATAGGCCTGGCGGCCCTTGCGGATCTCCCTGGCCATAAACTCGTAGGCCTGGGTTCTCTGCTTTCCGTTCAGCGCTTTGGTGATCACCGGCTTTCGTCCCGGCGGCAGCTGATCGATGACGGAAATGTCCAGGTCTCCGTACAGGACGACGGCCAGCGTGCGGGGAATGGGCGTTGCTGTCATGACCAGCGTATCTGGATGGTCGCCCTTCTCGCCCAGCAGGCTGCGCTGGTTGACGCCGAATCGATGTTGTTCATCGGTGATCACCAGTCCCAGATTCCGAAAGACCACATCGTCCTGAATGAGGGCGTGAGTTCCAATGAGAATCTGAATCTGGCCGTTTTTCAGCCGTTCCAGTACGTTTCTGCGGTCTTTGGCGCCCACCGTTCCCGACAGGAAGCCCACGGCAATCCCGAAGAGAGCAAACTGCTGGCTGAGGCCCTCGTAATGCTGGGTCGCCAGGATTTCCGTCGGCGCCATCAACACGCCCTGATACCCGCTCTTCACCGCTTTGTACAGGGCAGCGGCGGCAACAGCCGTCTTTCCGGAGCCTACGTCTCCCTGAACCAGCCGGTTCATGACTTTGTCGGATTCCATGTCCGCTTCGATCTCCTCCAGAACACGTTTCTGCGCCCCGGTCAGCGGATAAGGAAGGCTGGAGGTAAAGTCCTTCGGCTGATATCGGTCGGAGAAACGAATTCCGCTGTTTTGGTGCTCCAGCTTCCGCCGGGTCATCAGCAGCCCCGTCTGCAACAGCAGCAGTTCATCGAAGATCAGCCGGAATTTCGCTTCTTTATAACGCTCCCGATCCTCCGGATAGTGGATGTTATTCAGGGCGTAGGACAGGTCGCAGAGGCGGTTGCGCTGCAGCGTGGATGGCGGCAGATAGTCGGCCAGCTGGTCCTCCTGGGCCAGCGCCAGCTTCGTCCAGCGGCGCATATCCTTCTGGGTCAGTCCCCCCACCAGCGGATACACCGGTAAAATCCGGTCGCTTTCGTCGGTCTGTCCCTCTCCTCCCTCCTGCGGTTCTTCCACCTTCTGAAAGTCGGGATGAGTCATTTGGAGGTGTCCCAGCTTTGACATCCCTATCCTTCCGAAAAATCCGTAGGTACAACCCTGTTGGAAGGCTTTTTCC
>JAGATO010000251.1 GCA_017621195.1 Bacillota bacterium
GTCAGAGATCAGGTTGGCCAGAGCCATGGCAGCAGCCATCTTCATCTCTTCGTTGATGTCGCTGGCGCGGACATCGAAGGTGCCGCGGAAGATGCCGGGGAAGGCCAGAACGTTGTTGATCTGGTTGGGGAAGTCGGAGCGGCCGGTGGAGACGACCCGGGCGCCGCCGGCCTTGGCTTCGTCGGGGAAGATCTCCGGGGTGGGATTGGCGCAGGCAAAGACGATGGCATCCTTGGCCATGGTCTTGACCATCTCGGTGGTCAGCGTGCCGGGGGCGGAAACACCGATGAACACGTCAGCGCCCTTGATGACATCCGCCAGCTTGCCGGTCTCCTTCCGGAGGTTGGTGACCTGGGCCATTTCCTCTTTGATCCAGTTCAGGTTTTCACGGCCCGCGTAGATCGCGCCGGTGCGGTCGGTCATGACGATGTTCTTAAAGCCCGCGCTCAGCAGCAGCTTCACAATGGCAATGGCGGCGGCACCCGCGCCGGAGGTGACGATCTTGACATCTTCCTTCTTCTTGCCAACGACCTTCAGTGCGTTGGTCAGGCCGGCAAGAGTGATGACGGCGGTGCCGTGCTGGTCGTCGTGGAAGATGGGAATGTCGCATTTCTCCTTCAGCTTCCGCTCAATCTCAAAGCACCGGGGGGCGGCGATGTCCTCCAGATTGATGCCGCCAAAGGAGCCGGAGATCAGATATACGGCATTGACAAATTCGTCCACATCCTTGGTCTTGACACACAGGGGGAAGGCGTCCACGTCGCCGAAGGCCTTGAACAAAACGCACTTGCCTTCCATGACGGGCATACCGGCTTCGGGGCCGATGTCACCCAGGCCCAGAACGGCGGAGCCATCGGTGATGACGGCGCACAGGTTGTGCCGCCGGGTCAGTTCGTAAGACTTGTTGACGTCCTTCTGGATCTCGATACAGGGCTGTGCAACGCCCGGGGTGTAGGCCAGGGACAGGTCGTCCTTGGTGGCGACGGGCACAACGGCCCTGACTTCGATTTTACCCTTCCATTCGCCGTGCAGACGCAGGGATTCCTTTGCGTAATCCATTTTCGTTATCCTCCTGATAAAAATTGCGTTTATACAAAAACGGGAAATTCTACTCCGTTTATGTGCCTGAAAGCTCATGGCCGGCAGCGATCCATTTCTGATTCTCTCCTTTGGCGGTGCCGGTCTCCCGGTGGGGAAATGGGTAGAGAAAGAAGAGGCTCCCGGATCACTCACAACCGCAATAACCCCTGATATTTTAATTCCGTTTTGAACATCTGTCAACGGTCAGCTTTCGTCACAGGGGAAGAACCCGGACGGGATGAAAAAACCGCCAAAACCGTGAGGGCCCCGGGGCTTCCGAAGCGTCGGGAGCGGTGCGTTTTCAAAGTGCCCCCAGGTGCTTTTTCTGTTGCATTGACACGTATTTTGTGATACAATACCGGAGAAAGAAGCTTTCCGGCCAGCGGATTCCGATTGTTTCAGCTGCGAAAATCCGCGAATGCGGCAGCTGCGGACACCGGGAGGAGAATATGTGCCTGAGTTGTCCCACTTGCCGGATTTTTTCAAAATATACTGATTCGCTGAGCTGGTTCGGACTCCCGACTTTTCCGGGACTCCGGCGGCAGACAGGACGATCAGCAATTCAGACCGTCCCAAGATCTTCCGATCGGGGATGGGACTCTGACCGGGTCTTTGCTTCCTCTTCTGCGGGGGCTTTTCCGGTCTGAAGCAGCAGGGAATGTATTGTGCTTTATGAAAATATGTTTGGTTGCGTCCCGAGGGGGACATTTGGATGAGTTGAGCTTTGCACGGCAGCTGCATGGCGAGCGATTCCTGATCACAGAGATAACCGCCGGTGCCGTGACAGTATGCGAACGTGTGTATTATGTGGATCCCATTAACCGCAGAGAACCTCTGGCGGTGTTCAAGATCCTGCGGCTGTTTGTGCAGGCGAATCGGATCCTGAGGGAGGAGAAGCCGGACTGCTTTATTTCCACCGGCGCCCTGATCTCCATACCGGTCCTGATTCTGGGAAAGCTGAGAAAAAAGAAGATCATATTCATCGAAACCATGGCGCGGCTGGAGGATCTGTCCCTGTCCGGGAAGATCGCCTACCGGTTCGCGGATGTGTTCATCGTCTATTGGAAGAACCTGTTGAGAAAGTATCCCAAAGCAAAGTATGTCGATTTGTTCAGTGAGGAAAAGCATGATATTTTTGACAGTAGGAACGCAGAAATTCCAGTTTAACCGTCTGCTGGCGGCGGTGGATCTGCTGGTGGAGAAACGCCTGATCCGGGAGCCGGTGATCGCGCAGACCGGCTGCTCAACATATCGGCCCCGGAACTTTGAAGCCGTGGACTTCATGGAGAAAGAGAACTTTGAAATGGCGGTTCGGCAGTGCAGTCTCCTCATTACCCATGGCGGTGTCGGCACGATCCTGTCAGGGCTGGGGGCCCAAAAGAAGATCATCGTCGTGCCGCGCAGAAAAGCTTTCGGAGAACACGTGGACGACCATCAGATGGAGATCGCCGAGCGGTTTGAAAAAATGGGATACCTGCGGGTATGCTGGAAAATGGGGGACCTGCTGAGCTGTTATGAAAGTATGGAAACGTTCACCTGCCGCAGCCTGGAGGCTGACTTTTCCGAGACGGCCAGATTCATAAACCAGTATCTGGGCTGGATTGAGTGAGAGTAAAAGCATATGACAGATGAGATCACGCTGGTAATCCCTGTATTCAACGATGAAAAGCATATTGAACAATGCCTGACGTCCGCGCTGCATCAGAGTCTTCCGGCCTGTGAGGTCATCGTCATTGACGACGGGTCCACCGACCGGTCCGGAGAGATCGCGCTGGAATATCAGAATCGGTTTCCGGCGCTGAAGGTGATCCGCCACGAAACGAATCAGGGACTGGTACGTGCGTGGCAGCATGGCGTTTCTTTGGCGGAGGGCGA
>JAGATO010000252.1 GCA_017621195.1 Bacillota bacterium
AAAAGCGGCCCTGGCCTTGAAGCTGGTGGAAAAGTACGATACCATCCTGTCCACCATCCTGATCGGAAACAACATCGTCAACATCGTAGCCTCTTCCATCGCTACGGTGCTGTTTACCGCACTGCTGGGATCGAAGCTGGGCGTACCCGTTTCTACGGCGGTGATGACGATTCTGGTTCTGATCTTCGGAGAAATATCGCCCAAGAGCATCGCCAAGGATATGCCGGAGAAGTTTGCCATGATGGCGGCTCCCTTCCTGAATTTCCTGACGGTGAGTTTGATGCCGCTGAACTGGATCTTCTCTCTGTGGAAGATACTTTTGACCAAGATATTCAAGGTGACCGATGACCGCGGTGTCACTGAGGAAGAAATCCTCACCATGGTGAACGAAGCGGAACACGACGGGGAGATCGCTCAGGAAGAGGGCGAGATGATCCGCAGCGTCATGAATTTCGACGATCTGGCGGTGGAGGATGTGCTGACGCCCCGGGTGGACGTGGTGTTCATCCATGAAGAGGATTCCAACGAGGAGATCGCACAGGTCTTCGAGGAGAGCGGATATTCCCGGATTCCCGTCTACGGCGAGGATCTGGACGACATCGTAGGCGTGTTAAACCAGAAGGACTTCTTCATGCAGATGATGATGAAGGGAGCGAAGCTGGCGGATACGGTGACCACACCCATGTTCGTAGCGCCTTCCATGAAGATCGGAAAGCTGATGCGCATCCTACAAGAGAAGAAGTGCCACCTGGCCATGGTCGTGGACGAATACGGTGGCGTGGAGGGCATCGTCACGCTGGAGGATATCATCGAAGAGCTGGTGGGCGAGATCTGGGATGAACACGACGAAGTTGTGGAAGAGATCGTCCAGCTCTCCGACACCGAGTATGTGGTCAAGGGGAACGCCAGCGTAACGAAGCTGTTTGAGATGCTGGGATTTGACGAAGAACTGGACGTGGTGTCCGTCAGCGGATGGATTTCTCAGGAGCTGGGCAAGATTCCCCAGACGGGAGATCAGCTGATCTATCGCAACGTCAAGGTGGAAGTGACAGGAGCCGAGGAGCGGCGCGTTTCGGAAGCCCGCATCACGGTTCTGCCTCAGGAGGAGGAAGGAGAGGAGTAAACTATGATGGAATTGATCAAGGCGGCGTTTCTCGGTATTGTAGAGGGAATTACCGAGTGGCTGCCCATCAGCAGTACGGGTCATATGATCCTGGTCAACGAGTTTGTCAAGCTACAGGTCAGCGAGGATTTCTGGAACATGTTTCTGGTGGTCATCCAGCTGGGAGCCATCCTGGCAGTGGTTGTGATTTACTGGAACAAGATCTTCCCGTTTTCGCTGAGAAAGGGCGAACCATTTATTAAAAAGGACATTTTCCAGATGTGGTTCAAGATCATCGTGGGCGTGCTTCCGGCGGCCATCGTGGGAATCCCGCTGGACGACTTCATGGAAGAGCATCTGACCAAGTATCAGGTGGTAGCCATCGCCCTGATCGTCTACGGTATCGTGTTCATCGTCATGGAAAACCGGAACAAAGGAAAGCGGTTTCGGATCACCGACATGTCCCAGATGACCTACGGCACGGCGCTGAAGATCGGATGCTTTCAGGTGTTGTCCCTGATTCCCGGAACCTCACGCTCCGGCTCCACCATCATCGGCGGTATGCTGGCCGGTACGTCCCGCACCGTTGCCGCGGAGTTTACGTTTTATCTGGCCATTCCCGTCATGTTCGGCGCCAGCCTGCTGAAGCTGCTGAAGTTCGGCTTTGCCTTCAGCACCATGGAACTGAAGATTCTGGCGGTGGGAATGATCGTGGCGTTCGTGGTATCCATCTTCGCCATCCGGTTTTTGATGAGTTACATTAAGAAATACGACTTCAAGGCCTTCGGCTATTACCGCATCGCTCTGGGTCTTCTGGTTCTGGCATATTTTCTGATCGTGGGATGAGGAGGTAAAAAAACATGGGACTGTTGGATAAGCTGTTCAAGAAGAGCGACGCTGCGGAGGCAAAGCCTGCGGCGGACATATCGGCGGAAATTGACGCCAAGCTGCGGGCCATGATCTCCGGAGGAAGCGCCGTGGGTCACGAGGATATTTCCCTGTCGGGAAGCTCCGGCTGCAGTGGCTGCAGCAGCTGCGGTTCCGGCTGCGATCCCTCTTCCTGCGGCGGCGGGATCGATGACGCCGTCCGGGCCATGGAGCGGAAGAAGCGGGCGAACAACGGCGAAGAACCGGAATCCACCGCAGGCTGGGACGCCATCACCGCCACCTTTGAGAAGTACTATCCCGGGCAGGTGGCTCCGCTGCACTTTGCGCCGGAGGTTCCCTGGGATCTGGGCGGACCCGATCCGTTGGACGGAATCAGCGTCTACGACGGAAAGGATTTCTTCCACTTCGTCACCTTCGGCCTGTCGGAGCTGTATGAGAAGGAGAGCGATAACATGGCCTATAGTGGCTACGGTCTGGAATTTACGGTGAAGCTGGCAAAGAAGGGCCTGGGTTCCACCCGGGACGAGGTCAACCGGGAGCTGCGCAACATGGCGCAGATCCTTCAGAATCTGGCCCGGCTCATCTTTCAGGACGAAAAGAAGTTCGCTCCGGACGAGTACATCTATACGGGACAGACCAGAGGAA
>JAGATO010000253.1 GCA_017621195.1 Bacillota bacterium
GTACTTCGAATACGCCGTCGCCCAGCTCCAGAATGGATACATCGAAGGTACCGCCACCCAGGTCGTATACCAGGATCTTCTGGTGGCTGTCATCCTTATCCAGACCGTAAGCCAGAGCAGCTGCAGTCGGTTCGTTGATGATTCTCTTTACATCCAGACCAGCGATCTTACCAGCGTCCTTGGTTGCCTGCTTCTGCGCATCGGAGAAGTAAGCAGGAACGGTGATGACCGCTTCCGTTACCTTTTCTCCCAGGTAGCTTTCAGCGTCAGCCTTCAGCTTCGCCAGGATCATCGCGGAAATATCCTGCGGGGTATACTGCTTTCCGTCGATCTCTACCTTGTGATCCGTACCCATGTATCTCTTGATGGATGCGATGGTTCTGTCCGGGTTGGTGATGGCCTGTCTCTTGGCGGTCTCACCTACCAGACGTTCTCCGTTCTTCGTAAAGCCTACGATGGACGGTGTGGTTCTATTCCCTTCTGCGTTAGCGATAACGACGGGATCTCCGCCTTCCAGCACTGCTACACAAGAGTTTGTCGTTCCTAAGTCAATACCAATTACTTTTCCCATTTTGTATTCCTCCTTACTCGGCTACCTTTACCATAGCCGGCCGAATTACTTTGTTGTTTAATTTGTACCCTTTCTGCAATACGGCGCTGACCTTTCCGCTCTCGTATTCTTCATCGGCACCGGTCATAACCGCGTTGTGAACATTGGGGTCAAACTCCTCACCCAGTGCAGCGATCTCAACGATCTTGTTCTTTTCCAGAACGGTCTGCAGCTGTTTGAAGATCATGTCCATACCCTCTTTCATCTTTTCGTCCTTACAGTCCTTCTGATGAACGAGAGCCCGTTCGAAATTGTCTATTACATCAAGCAGGTCCAACGCGATCTTCTCGTTGGCATATGCATAAATGTCTGATTTTTCCTTCTCGGTTCTGCGCTTGAAGTTCTGGAAGTCCGCAGCCAGTCTCAGATATTTCGTCTTCATATCTTCGTCTTCCGCGGCAGGCTCCGCAGCCCCTTCCTTTTCCTCCGCCACCGTTTCGTCCTCCTGCGCTTTGGTGCTCTCTTCCGACGCGGCAGCTTCTTGGGCTTCCTTCGCTTCTTCGCCGCTCTTCGCTTCCGCAGCCCTTTCTTCGGCTTCCGCCGGATTGGGACTACCCTGCTCCTTCTTCTGTTCTTGTTCCTGTTCTCTATTTTTCATCCTCAACTTCTCCTTCTGTAATGCGGAAGGCGTTGCTCAGGTTATCCGTCATAAACTTGATAACCGAGGTCACCTCGTCATATTTCATTCGCGTCGGCCCGATGACGCCCAATTTCCCGACCAATCTTCCGTTGATCCGGTAGTCGGCGGTGATCAGACTGCAATCCCTCATGATTTCATTGGAATTTTCATCTCCGATGGTGATGATAACACCGTTGTCCCGATTGACCAGTACGTCCGTGAAATCCTTCTTTCGATTGACCATCTCCAAAAACATTCTGGCCCGTTCGATGTCGTTTTATTCCGGAATGGAGAAGATGTTGGTCAGCCCTTCCATATACAGATCCACGTTCAGCATGTTTTCCAGCGTCTTCATGAAGTTCGGCATGATGGACTCGGCCAAACGTCCCATGACCTCGATATCATTTTCAAAGTACTTGATGATATCCAGCGTCAGAACGTCGCTGATGGTGCGTCCGCGGTACGTCTGGGTCATGGCCTTGGCCAGAAGTTCCAGATTATCCCTCGTATACGGTACATTGATTCTCAGCGCCTTGTTGGTCA
>JAGATO010000254.1 GCA_017621195.1 Bacillota bacterium
AGGAAACGCCCGATGTGATCTTTGTCTGCGTCAAGGGCTATTCTCTGGAGGACACGATTCCTTTCATCAAAAGAATCGCAGCGGCCCATACCGTGGTGATTCCCATTTTGAACATCTACGGAACCGGCGGACAGATGCAGAAAAAACTGCCCGAAATCGATGTCACTGACGGCTGCATCTATATCGCCGCCCAGATCAAGGAGCCCGGAACCATTCTGATGTCCGGCAAAATTTTCCGTGTGGTCTTCGGCCTTCGAAAGGATGCTTCCGAGGAGCTGAACGCAAAACTGATGCCCGTCTTAAAGACCGTGGAACAGGACCTTTCCGACGCCGACATCCTGCCCATTTTGTCCGAACAGATTGAAAAGGATGCCCTGCAGAAATTTTCCTTCGTCTCCCCCATGGCGGCCGTGGGCGCTTATTACAACATCCAGGCCTTCGCCATGCAGATGAAAGGGCAGTTTCGGTCCACCTTCATCTCCCTGGTCCGGGAGATCAAAGACCTTTCCGACGCCATGGGCGTGAGCCTGCCTGAGGACATCGTGGACATCAATTTAAAAATCATGGATGACCTGGCTCCCACAGCCACAGCCTCCATGCACCGTGACATTCTCGACGGCAAGCAGTCCGAAATTGACGGCCTCGTTTTTGAGGTGGTCCGCCTTGGAAAACAGTACGGCGTGGATACTCCCGTATATGAAATGATCGCGGAGAAATTCGCCTGATTCAAAATTACTTGCAAAAAGGAAGCGCGTTCCCAGGGAGTAGGAGCGCGCTTCTTTTAGGGAGGTAATCAATAAATATTGAAGAATTTCACATCCAGATCACCGGAAACGACGATTTCTTCATAGGGATGATTCGGGAACACGCAGGCGGTTATCGGCGCAAGGCCATCGTCCGCAAGCACTTCCAGAATACATTTATCAAATACAATTTCCATGTTGGATTCTTTTTTCAAGCGGGGAGCGCGGTTAATGCCGTAGCATTCCTTCGCATAAAATTCATTGAATTCCTTCTGACCCGCTTTCGTTCTGTCCACCACATACTCGTCTTCGGTAACAGTGATCACGATTTCATCGCCAACGCTGTTTTTGAAAACGATGCTTCCTTCGCCTTCCACTTCAACCTTTAAGCCAAAGGTGGAGGTGCGAAGCCTGTTTTTTCCTTCCTTTAAGGAACAGGAATTTTTCCGAAGAAGTTCAAGCCCTTCGTTGGAGAAAGCAAGCCGATAGCCCTTCTGTGTCTTCACAAGCTTCATCTTTCTTGCCAGGGTCATCTTTCCTCTGAAGCCGCATTCCGCGGTGGGAGAGTAGTTGGCATAGGCCCAGTTGTCCGCCCAGCCCACAAGCACCTTTTCCTCTAAATTTTGGAAGGTGACAGCGGCGTAGTTATCGGTACCGAAATCAATCATAAGGGGGGCTGCATTTTTCTCTGTATCGATGAACTTATCGCCATCGAACTCACCCACATAATACTGGGTCACATGGGTCATTCTCGTATAATAATCCATTCCGATCTTTTCTTCCGGAACGATCATGCTGATGATCAGCACCCACTTTTCGCCGTCCTCGGTCTGCACAGGGAAGCAGTCAGGGCACTCGCAGATGCCGTCAAGGCCATTCACACCGGCCTTGAATTCACCGGTCTTTTCCCAGTTTTTCAGATCTTTTGAAGCATAAAACTCCACATGGTCGCCGGCCGCCAGCACCAGGCTGTAGCATTCCTTCACCGGATTCCAGAAAGCCTTGGGATCTCTGAAATCGTTCTGTCCGGGATTGGGAATGACCGGATTTCCATAATATTTTTCAAAATGCTCATAATCAACGCTGTAAGCGATGCTCTGCTGTTCCAGCCCGTCCTTCATCAGGTGGCTGGTGAAAACTGCGACCATCGGAGGGTTTTCTTTTGTTCCGAATCCTGAAAAGTTCTCCTTGTCAAAAACGCAGGAGCCGGAGAAAATGACGCCCAACTCGTCAGGATAGATTCCTGTGGGAAGCTCCTTCCAGTGAAGCAGGTCTCTGGATACGCAATGTCCCCAGTGCATGGGGCCCCAGTTGGGCGCATAGGGATAATACTGATAGAAGAAATGGTATTCCCCATTCACATAAACCATACCGTTAGGGTCGTTACACCAGTTGGACGGCGGAGTGATATGAACGAGGGGTCTGTAGTCTTTTGCCGTTTTGGTCAAGCCATATCTATTCATACTCGAAAAACCCTGCTTTCTCTCTATAGCCGCAGAACCTATAATTTCTGCAAATTATAGGTTCCAACGGCTCATTTAAAAATTCACTTTATAAATTACATTTTTTAATTATTTGGAAGATCTGTCAACAGCGCCCTGGTAGATAGAAACGATTTCTTCTACGCCTGCTGCCTGCAGCTCGGACAGATATGCGTTCCAGTTTTCATCTGTAACACCGCTGGTTACCCAGGTGTTGATGTATCTGTCAACGATATCGTTACATGTGGGCTGAATCTGAGCCAGCTTGGAAACTTCCTCAGTGGTCATCATAACACGGGGAATGGTCTCATATTCTTCCATGATCGCATCCTTACCGTTGGTCTTCTGGTTTTCAAGCAGCTGAACAGCGTCATAAGCGTAACCTGCAACTGTCTCATAGTATTCGTTCAGAACTACCATGGAACCACGAGCGGTGGTGGAGTTGGAACGAGCCAGACCGAATGTATCGAACTCTTCCTGCTGAGCGACATAAACGCCGTTGTCATCAAGAGGTGTTCTTAAGATGCCGTTTTCATCCTTCACATAGTTCCAGCCTTCTGCGCCCTAGTTGGACTGTACGGAGATAGCGGGATCACCAACCATGTAATCAACGAACTTCGCGATAACGTGAGGGAATTCGCACTCGGTTGTGATAGCTGTGTTGGAAGAATCCTGCAGCTCGGAGTAGTTGTTTTCAAAACCGGTCATGCCAGCTTCGCCCTGCAGACGGGGAAGAGCAACGTACTCGTCATGAACGTCAAGGTTTGTGATTTCCTGGTCAGTCCATGTGCCGAAGGAACCGATTCTTGCAACATCTTCCTTAATCAGAGAGGACTGGTAAGCAGCGCTGGAGTCAGC
>JAGATO010000255.1 GCA_017621195.1 Bacillota bacterium
GTAGAATATATAAAGAAATATCTGAACAGGATCGCGCCTCAGCTGACCTGGGAACAGGTCGAAGAAAAGATGAGGAGCCTGAAGGAAGAAGATCCGGAAACGTTCCAGTCCGACGACGTGGCCGTGGTCAGTGCCGTCGTTCGATTGACTGACGGAAAGGTGACCAGAGAGCGGATCAACCAGTATAAGGAAACGTACGATAACTTTTCCTGGTTTGTCTGCGCTGCACCTGTGGACGATCCGAAGATCGCCGTGGCTGTGTTGATCTTCCAGGGTGGACAGGGCGGCTTGGGCGCGCCGGTTGCCAGAGAGATCATCGCCCAGTACCTGGAACTGGATCGAGCGTATGAAGACTATCGTGTGGATTCTGTACTGACACAGTAAGGAGACCGAAATGGGAGAAGTTATCGTTGTTGCATCGGGAAAGGGAGGCGTAGGTAAGAGTACCTTCGCTGTGAACGGAGCGGCCATGCTGGCCCAGCAGGGCAGCCGCGTCGTACTGATCGATATGAATATGGGATTGCGAAACCTGGACCTCTACATGGGAATGGAAAACAACGTGGTGTACGACGTGGCCGACGTTTTGGCGGGCATGTGCGGAATCCGAAAGGCCATGATCCGGGACAAGCGCTTTTCCGGCCTCTATCTGATCTGCGCGGCACAATACAAAAACACGGAGCTTCTGACCGAAACTCACATGGAAGTGCTTTGCAAGAAGCTGGCGGAAAGCTACGATTACATCATCATCGATGCTCCGGCAGGCATCGACAAAAGCCTGCGGCTGGCAGCGGCGGGAGCGGATAAGGCCGTCGTCGTCACTGTACCGGAGTACGCGGCTCTGCGCGATGCGGACATGACGGACCGGACGCTGGAACAGATGGGAATTGAAAAGAGAGTCTGCTGTCTGAACAAGGTGAAAGCGAAGCTGTTCGGCACGGGCTGGATGCCTACGCTGAGCCAGATCATTCAGATGCTGCGAATGGACCTGATCGGCATGATTCCTTACGACGATAATTTCCAGGTGGCTTCCAATCTTGGACTTCCCATCGTATGCAAGGAAGGGACGTACATTTACAATAATTTCAGCGAGATGATGAAGCGGTTGAAAGAGCTGTAGCGCATCGCTGAAACGCTGATTCGATGAAATGATTCCATAAAAAACGGCGGTATTCCAGGACTTGAGAGTCTGGAGACCGCCGTTATGTTTTTTGATAAAGATCGTTTTGCATTTGTCTCGAAGTATATCTCGGCATCCGTATCAGAAGTTGATCAGTTTACTGCGCATTCCGATGTTCAGAACCAGAGCCAGCGAGATCAAGTTGGTGACGACGGAGCTTCCGCCGTAGCTGATGAAGGGAAGGGTAATCCCGGTGACGGGCATGACGCCCATGGTCATGCCGATGTTTTCGAAGATCTGAAACAGGAACATGGCGAAGATGCCGATGGCGACCAGGCCGCCGTAGTAATCCTTGGCATTGCGGGCGATTCTTAAAATACGGTAAAGGAAGACCCCGTACAGTCCGATGACGATACCTCCGCCCAAAAATCCCAGTTCCTCGACGATGACGGCGAAGATGAAGTCGGACTCCTGTACCGGAAGAAACTTCAGCTCTTTCTGCGTTCCTTTGAACAGCCCCTTACCTAAAAGACCGCCGGAGCCGATGGCCACCTTGGACATCCACACGTGGTAATTTCCGGGTAGGTTCAGATCGTTAGGGTTGAGGAAGGCGTCGATGCGCTGCTTCTGGTGGTCTGCCATCAAGTGATAGGCTATGGGGGAAGCGGCGATGACTGCGCCGATGCAGCCTGCGTAGAGCTTTCCGTTGACGCCGGCCATAAAGATCATGACGGCGGCGATGACGCAGAATACCAGAGCATTTCCCAGATCGTTCTGCTTCAGGACAAGGAGGACGAAGGGAGACAGATATAAGCCGCACTTGACCAGCGCTTTGAAGTTGTGAAGCTCGTCCATGTGACGGCACAGGTAATTGGCAAAGACCAGGACGAAAGCTACCTTGACCAGTTCGGCCGGCTGCAGGTTCAGAGGACCGATCTTCAGCCAGCCCTGAGCCCCGTACTGCTTGTCTCCCAGCGGAGTGTAGACGGTCAGAAGAAAGAGAAGGCTTCCCGCGTAGATGAATTTTTCCATCCGCTCGAACATCCGATAGTCCAGCAGGAGGATGAAGCCCAGAAGGAAGAAGCCTAAAATGTAGGCTACGATTTGGACGATGATCTTTCGCGTCAGGACGAAGCTTCCGGCGTAGGCCGTGCTGCTGATCATGACCACGCTGAAGCCGAGAAAGCACAGCACGATGAAGATCAGCCATTTATCTATATTTTTAATCAATGTAAAGAAATATTTCATCGGTTCTCCCTTACCCTGTTGATTTTTCAGCCGATCAACGCGCTTGACCGAAGCTGTGATACTTATTATATCAAATTGCGGATTTCTTTCATAGGGATTCTTGGAGGAATTTCATTTTTTCATTTTTACGGAAGGTACGGAATTGTGAAATAATTTGATGGACAAAGCGAAGGAAATACGATAAAATATATCTTGTATGATTATATCAATATTTAACTAAGTAATGCGATATGTAGTACCCGATCATAATAATGAGAAAAAGAGAACGAACCCTGGTTGCGACAGGGTTTGGGTGACAGAATTTCAGCTAAAAGGAGGTGTATTGCTATTCTCAAAATCATTATCGCTATCGTTATCGCCCTGCCCGTCGGGGTGTTAGTTGGATATATCATCCGAAAGAATTTTGCGGAAAAGACCATCGGAAGCGCGGAACAATTGGCTAAGAACATGATCCTGGATGCGGAGAACAAATCTCAGACCATCAAGAAAGAGATTACTCTGGAAGCAAAGGAAGAAGCTCATAGACTGAGAAGCGACGCGGAACGCGAGATCCGTGAACGCAGAGCAGAGGTTCAGCGGTCGGAAAAGCGTTTGATCCAGAAGGAAGAATCCGTAGATCGAAAGATTGAAAACCTGGAAAAGAAAGAAGAAAGCATTACTAGAAAAGAACAGAAAATAACCGAAAAGGAACACGAACTGGACGGCTTTTTAGAAAAGCAGAGAGAAGAACTGGAGAGAATCTCCGGTTACACTGCGGACGAAGCCAAGCAGCTGCTCCTTTCCAACGTCGAAAAGGATGTGCGCTATGAAGCATCCCTGATGATCAAGGATATCGAGTCCAAGGCCAAGGAAGAGGCTGACAAGAGAGCCAAGGAGATCATCACCGGTGCCATTCAGAGATGCGCGGCCGATCACGTTGCCGAAACTACGGTTTCCGTAGTTCCCCTGCCCAACGATGAAATGAAGGGCAGAATCATCGGCCGTGAAGGCAGAAACATTCGGGCTATCGAAACACTGACTGGAATTGATTTGATCATCGACGATACGCCGGAAGCCGTCATCTTATCCGGATTTGATCCGGTTCGGAGAGAGGTTGCCCGGCTGGCGCTGGAAAAGCTCATCGTAGACGGGCGCATTCATCCGGCGCGCATTGAAGAAATGGTGGAAAAGGCTCAGAGAGAAGTGAACGCCATCATCAAAGAAGAAGGCGAATCCGCTACCTTTGCGGTCGGAATCCACAATCTTCATCCCGAACTGATCCGTCTGCTGGGTCGTCTGCGCTACAGAACCAGCTACGGTCAGAACGTATTGAAACACTCCATCGAAGTGGCTCACCTGGCCGGTCTGATGGCCGGAGAACTGGGTCTGGATGTGAAGCTGGCCAAGAGAGCCGGCCTGCTCCACGACATCGGTAAAGCGGTGGACCACGAAGTGGAAGGTACTCACGTGGATATCGGTATCGATCTTCTGCGCAAGTACAAAGAATCCGAAGCCGTCATCAACGGCATGGCCGCCCACCACGGTGACTATGAGCCGAAGAGCATGGAAGCGGTGCTGATTGCCGCGGCCGATGCCCTTTCTGCAGCCCGTCCGGGTGCCCGCAGAGAGACGCTGGATTCCTACATCAAGCGGCTTCAGAAATTGGAAGAGATCGCCAACACCACACCCGGAGTTGCCAGCTCCTTTGCCATCCAGGCAGGACGCGAGATCCGGATCATGGCGAAGCCCGACGAAGTTTCCGACGATGCCATCGCCTTCCTGGCCCGCGAGATCAGTAAGAAGATCGAAAGCGAGCTGGAATATCCCGGCCAGATCAAGGTCAACGTCATTCGCGAAACCAGAGCGACGGAATACGCCAAATAAGAAGGCCGAGACGAGATTACCATCGAAAAAAGAACCCTGCTGCAAATGCGCGGCGGGGTTTTTTACGTGCGCCTGGCGGCGCACGTTTTTACCGGGACGACCAGGCCCTTCCCAGAGCGGCGAAGATGGAAATGGTCTTAGTGCTTTCGCAGAACAGAAAGAGGATTAGCATCAAAAACTCGGTTCGGTCCAGATATTCGGCCACGCCGGGGAGGGACAGCATGTCGTAGATGGGATACGTCAACCGTTCGAAGGAATAGGAGCCCAAAGCCAGGACAGCCAACAGGTACAGGAGCGAAGAGGCCCCAATCCCCCGGATCAGGCCGCGCGAAAGAGACCGAAGCTGGGAAGAAGCATCGTCGGAAGGGTCAGCCGTCAATAGGAGGGTCAGAGTCTGGGCCAGAAGGACGGCGGCGATCAGAACCGTTTGCAGAGCGAAGCCGGGCATATCGAAGGCCGTGAGGGCAGCGAAAGAGCTCACGACGAATTGACGCTGCGCCCAGAGCTTTTGAAGCGTTGAAACGACGGTGAGGACCAGCAGTACCGCCACCGTGACCGAGGCGATTCTGGCAGTGCGCTGCAGCGTGTCCAATCCCCGGCGAGTACCGTAGGCGGTCAGAAGGAGAAAGCATACAGGAAAGAAATAAAAGGGATGATCGGGGAAAATGCAGTCCTGACAGAACCGGAAAAAGGCGTAGAGCACAAGACCGCCGTAACAGATGACTACGATCGACAGCAGACGCCTGACACCGGCAGGGCCCGCCGCAACGCGGATCACCCGGGGGAAGAAACGACGGCTCAGCAGCAGGATCAGCCATACGAAACCACCGGCGATGAGCAGGGACAGCCAGACCAACCGGAGAAGGTCCATGTAGATTCCCAGAAAGAAGATGGTACTGACGAATACGGTGAAGGATAGAAACGTGGAAATGCTCATAGAGAAACTCCTTTATTCAATGGTGATGGTGCCCTCGGGCAGA
>JAGATO010000022.1 GCA_017621195.1 Bacillota bacterium
GATCGGGAACGGTGATGTTGGCCAGCTGCTTCAGCGGTGTGTCAACGCCCCAGTAGGGTACGACGATCTGATCCAACAGCGCTGCGTTAGCTCTTCCGGCTCTCACCGTATTCAGTTCGGTCTTCAGAACGGACATGGTCTTGCTCATTTTGTCCTTTAAGATATCCTGGGTAGTGCTCATGTGATTTCCTCCTCGTTTTCGCAACAGTTTATGACGGGCATTCACCCTCCGTTATTCGATGATCGTTCCGATCTTTTCGCCGTACACAGCCTTGATCACGTTTTCGGGCTCGAACAGACCGAACACGTGAATGGGAATGTGGTTATCCATGCACAGGGACGCCGCCGTGGAGTCCATGACGCCCAGACCCATCTCCAGCAGATCCTTGTGGGTCAGCCGGTCGAACTTCTTGGCGTCGGGGTTGGTTTCGGGATCGGAATCGTAAACAGCATCCACCTTCTTGGCCAGCAGGATCACGTCGGCTTCGATCTCAGCCGCCCGCAGAGCAGCCGTGGTATCGGTAGAGAAGAAGGGATTTCCGGTACCGGCACCGAAGATGACTACGTAACCCTTTTCCATGTGATGCATGGCTCTTCTTCTGATGTACGGCTCCGCCACCTCTCTCATTTCGATGGCCGTCTGTACTCTGGTGGGAATTCCCATATTTTCAAAAGCGGACTGCAACGCCAGGGAGTTGATCACCGTAGCCAGCATTCCCATGTAATCGGCCGTTGCGCGATCCATGGCTTTACTGGTACGGCCACGCCAGAAGTTTCCGCCGCCTACAACAACGGCGACCTCCACGCCGATCTCCCGCAGGCTCTTCACCTGGGCAGCCACCTGATTTAACATATCGTCGTCCAGGCCGACCTTCTTTTCGCCGGCCAGTGCTTCACCGCTGATCTTCAGCAGCACTCGTTTGTATTTCGGTTCCATTGGTTCTACACCTTCCATTCTCTGATTCGCTTTCAAGTCACTGATACAGAACAAAAGGACACATGATGTGTCCCTTTATTATAGCATATACACCTTCCGTTTGTTAAGACGGTAATTCAAATATATTTCGGTTCCGCAGCCATCCTGCAACGGTTTTCGCAGATGTGTTCCGGCGGCTTCCAAAGATAGCTTCGGCAAGCTGCTACGCCAGCGATCGGAACAGCCGCTCCGCCTCGGAGCGGGTTGCCAGCGTTGAGGAAAACGCGGTAGCGCTGCCGCAGGCCGCACCCATGCGCAGGGCGATCTCATAGTCGCCGCTCTTCTGATATCCGGCCAAAAAACCGGCAACCATGGAATCGCCGGATCCTACGGAGTTCTTCAGCGTACCCTCCGGAACGCCGATGCGGTGAAACCGCCCGCTCTCGTCCAAGAGCACGGCGCCGTCGCCGCCCAGCGATACCAGAACGTTTCGCGCACCCCGGTTCTGCAGTTCCCTGGCGCATCGCAGGATTTCTTTCGTCCGCTCGATCTCCTTGCCGAACAGTCCTTCCAGCTCCGCCCGGTTGGGCTTGATCAGGAAGGGGCGATATTTCAGCACGTTCTCCATCAGGTCTCCGGCAGCATCCACCACAATCTTCACGGGACGATCCTTCAACCGTTCCATGATCCGTCCGTAGATGTCCCCCGGTACCGAAGGCGAAACGCTGCCGGCCAGGACGATGATATCGTCATCTTCGACCCGTTCCAGCTTCTCCATCAGCGCTTCCACATGCTCCCGGGATACGTCGGGACCTCTTCCGTTGACCTCGGATTCCACCGTCCCTCGAATCTTCACATTGATCCGCGTATTTCCCTGGGGCAGATGAATGAAATCCGTAACCACGCTCTGCTCTTTTAGCCCCCGTTCCACCAGATCACCGGTGGCACCGGCAACGAAGCCCAGAGCTTTCGTATCCACTCCCAGATTGGTCAATACCGTCGATACGTTGATTCCTTTTCCCCCCAGAAAAACGTCCTCCCGCTGTGACCGGTTCGTCTTTCCCACCTGCATTTCGTTTACATAGACCACGTAGTCGATGGCGGGGTTAAAGGTCACGGTATAGATCATTTCTGACTTGCCTCCTTGACCGCCGTGTGTTCGCGATACACTTCGTCCGCCAGCTTGTCAGTGATGATGGTCGCTCCGGACAGCGGAGCGACGGAAACGGAAGATACCTTTCCGAATTTCGTGTGGTCTGCCAAAATATATGTGATGTAGGAATGTTCCATAGCTGTCATCTTGGTCATGGCTTCCTCCGGATCCGGTGTGGTGTAACCCGCGCGGATGGAGACGCCGTTCATGCCCAGGAATGCCTTGGTGAAGTTATAGCGGCTCATGGATTCCACGGCCTGGCTTCCCATGATTGCCTCTGTTCCGGGTTTTAGCTGACCGCCGATGACGAACACCCGCAGTCCCTTTTCCAACAGCCGCCGGGCCAGGTCAATGCCCGTGGTCACATACACCGCATTGGTGGTAGTGATGTAATCCGCCATGTAGATGGTAGTGGTACCCGCATCGAGAAAGACGAAGTCGTCCTCTTCGATCTGCTGCGCCGCAAAGGCCGCAATGCGCTTCTTCTCCTCCACGTTCATCTGGGATTTGGTGGAAACATCCCGTTCCCCCAAAACGAATGTATTGTCAAGGATCGTGGCACCGCCGTGCACCTTGATCAGCTTTCCCTGCTTGTGAAGCAGATTCAGATCTCTCCGCACAGTCGCTTCCGACGCTCCTGTAATTTCAGAACATTCTCCTACGGTAGCCGTCCGCTTTTCTTTCAACAGCTGCAATATCATTGAAAATCGTTCTTCTGCCAGCAAACCTATCCCTCCTTTGCCCATGTTCTTTTACTATACCACCATTTTTGTGCAGACTCAATCATTTTTAATCATTCCATACAACATTTTTCGCATTTTCTTCTGTGTTTGCGCGTGAGCCAATCAAGTGGCAGAACGGTGACATATGCGTTGACAGCGCTGTGAGGCAAACAGCGGTCGCGCGGCGGGTGAACAGCGGTCGCGCGGCGCCGAGTTAGGGATCCCTATTTTTTTCGACATGATTCGCCTTATTTTATAGGTTTTTTTGATATTTCTATATTTTTCATTTGATTCTTCGATATAATATAGGCTTTTCTTGAAATTCTATATTTCGAGATTCAGAACCGCTATTTTATAGACCTATTTGTATATTTTTTACATATTGACTTCCATATTATTATATTTTTATCATTTCTCTATATTTCACGCTCTCTA
>JAGATO010000256.1 GCA_017621195.1 Bacillota bacterium
ATAGGTCGAGAGCTTGGCCAATGGTTTCAAGCAAGAAAGAAGTTAGACATTGTTCAGTTTTGAGGGTGCAAGCCCTATATGAAATCCGGTGACTATAGCGAGGAGGATCCACCTGTTCCCATCTCGAACACAGTAGTTAAGCTCCTTAGCGCTGATGATACTTGGCGGGAAGCTGCCTGGGAAAGTAGGACGTTGCCGGTTTGAAAACGACAAAGAGAATTCAAGCTATGGATTCTCTTTGTTTCGTAAGGCTCCATGGTCAAGCGGTTAAGACACCGCCCTTTCACGGCGGTAACTCGGGTTCGATTCCCGATGGAGTCACCAGGAAAATAAAGCTGCGTCTATCGGCGCGGCTTTTGTTCATATGCGGGTGTGGCGGAATTGGCAGACGCGCCAGATTTAGGTTCTGGTGTCAACGATGTGCAGGTTCGAGTCCTGTCACCCGCACCAAACCAAAATAATCCGAACTTGATCTTCCCTTTTGGAGACGGGTTCGGATTTTTTTACAGAATCCGTACAATTTATTCTACCAGGGGCTGGATGAAATTCTCGGCAGAGCTGATTCCGGAGGCCGCTTTTTTCATCCAAAAGTGGGACAGGCTGATTATGCTTTGGGTAGGCGCAGCGTGAAGCAAGAACCGCCATTTGCCGGACGGAACGCATTGACCTCGCTTGGTGAAGCGGGGGAATGTGATGGAGATTCGGCATGGATGCTGCCGCCCAGTTCCTCTAAGATGGTCTTGACGATGTAGAGGCCCAGGCCCGAACCGCCGCTGTCCTTTCCGGCCTGGCCCACGAAGAAACGTTCGAAAATGTGGGGGAGCTCTTCCGGCGGGATACCGCAGCCGGTGTCGGTGACGGTGATGCAGACCGCATCCCCGGCTTCAATGCATCGGATTGTGATGCTGCCGTCGGCCGGAGTGAAGCGCAGAGCGTTGTAGATCAGGTTTTCAAAGGCCAGAAGAAGCTTTTGCTTCTGGACGCGGATCACCAGAGATGTGTCAGCAGGGATAACGATCAGATGGACGCCCATGGCAACGGCCTCGGGATTGTGGGTTCGGTACAGGGTGTGAAACAGATCGGCTACGGTGACCAGTTCCGCATCGGCAGTCAGGCGATCCACGGCATTCAGCTCGTTCAGGCTGCCAACGCGGCGGGACATCTCCTGCTGCTGGCGCTCCATCTGATCGATATAAAATGACAGATCCTCGTCCAGCCCCACGTTGCGAAGGCGGATCACTTCGATGAAGGTCTTGATGGAGGCAAGGGGAGCCTTCAGATCGTGAGCCATGTCGGAGAAGAAGGAGCGGCGTTCTTCCATCAGGCAGTGAATCTGACGCGTTCGTTCCTCTACCAGATCATCCAGATGCTCCTGATAGTTTTTGTTTTCCAGCAGGATCCGGCGATTCTGTCGCTCCATCATGATGCCGAACAGGATCACAAGAAACAGACCGCACCATTCGTATTGCCACAGAGTGTAGATGGGTTCAAAACGGTTGGAGAACAGAAGGTTTGTGAAAAGCGAGATACCCAATGCCCCGTCGCACAGAAGGATGAGACCGTGGAACGGCGACTGACATTGTGCAGCCTTGATACTTCCCCAGATCAAAAGGGCAAACAGAGTCAGACGGCTGCCATTTTGAAGGATTCCGTGATAGCGGATCGCCTGAGGCCAGATCGGAGCCAGAGCGTACAGAATGGTAGAAGCAACGGCAAATACCGCTGTTATCGCTACGGCCTGGCGGTAATGTATTTCGCGTTGATCAGAGGTCAGCTCCAGCATCACGGCGCAGGCGAAGAAGAACATGGCATAGGTGGCCAGGTCCGAGATCAGAAAGCGCAGTACGGACAGGGAACTGCCGCAGAACTGGAGAAAGTAGTGGGTCAGGGAAAGGGAAAAGCTGACACACAGCAGGGCGAAATAGCGGTATAGACGGCTGGTAGTTTCAACCCACAGACTGTAACAGAACAGGGCCAATACCATCGGGATCAGAGCCGCAGCACCGTATACGGCGCTCTGAACAGTCGTCAGATGACGGATCGCGGCATCGGAGCCGATGGCTCCCGGGAAGTACATGCCTGCGTAATAGCCGCTGGTGGCAGTGACAGCTACGGTGATGGTGTGATCGCCGGCAGTGAGAGGCAGGTTGCGGCAAAATCGGGCGGAGCCGATTTCCACCAGAGAATTGTCCCACCAGAGGCTGTATTCGTTGCAGAGGTTGGGGAAGAACAGGCCGATGACGGTATCCTCCCCGTCGTAGCGGAGGCGAAGCCGATACGTTCCGCTGCCGTAGGGGCTTCTGGAAGGGTCGTCGTCGCGGTCGAAGTTGGAGAATTCGCCGATCCAGGTGCGCATGGAGGCGGATTCCGTCCCGGGAGGGCAGATGCCGTCACTGAGCTGCCAATCGTCGATGAGAAAGATGGGTTTATCCAGATCCTCACGATTCAGCGAGAGAATTCCGTCTTGTGGCAGGGACATCTCCGTGGTATATTTATTATCAGAATGAAAGAGAAAGGCGAAAAATGCAAGAAATGCGATGATAAAGATCAGCAGTTTTGCCCAGTCTTTTTTCTTTTGTATCACAGTCATATCCTCCCTTTTTCGCATTGAGGTAAATAAGATGAAACATCGAACGATTGCGCTGGCTCTGGCATTCTGTCTGAGCCTGCTCTGGGCAGGTACCCCCATGACGGTTCTGGCTCTGGAAAACCCCATGGAAGAGTCTCTCCCTCTGACGCTGTCGGAACGATCCGTGGGCGCCGAAGGGTATCAGCTTATGGGAGCGGTAGAACTCCCGGAGGAATACCAGGGACGGCAGTTCCGGGCGCAGGTATACGCTGCCAACGAAGACACGGAGTTTGAGGACTGGACCCTCTATTCCTTCTGGGATCAGCCTTCCGCGTCTTCGTCCCGCTGCTGTCTCATCCAGGCAGCGGACGTCTATCGCAGGTATCTGGAAGGAACGGCTTTTACTATATCGGTATATCTGGTTCTGAGCTTTGACGGCGGCATCACCCTGCGGACAGAAACGGATACACTGCGCCGAAACGATACGGCGGAGACGGTCCAGACTATTGCCGCCGTACAGGCCGGCCCCTCTCAGACCATGCTGAAATTCGACCGGACTCAGACGCCGAAGTTCTGGACGGAATACCATATGACGGCGGTAACGGAAGAGACCGCCAGCGGACCGGCTCTCTTGTATTGTGACCTTCCAGAGACGCTGCCGATTCAGCTGGATCTGTATCCTGAAGGCTCTACGACACCGCTGGAACCGCAGTTGGCGGAGTATACGGTGATCTGGGAGGATACCCCTACCGTGCTGGAGAACGGCTGCCTGCGCTATCAAGCGCTGGAGCTGACTCCGCCGACACAGGATCTCCACGTGACTTCGGGAAACAATCACTACGTGTTGAAGTCATCCCGCTATCCCAAGGATCTGACCCGAATCGGGTACTGTACCACGTGGTACTGCATCGTCCATCCCGTGACCCGGGGGACGCAGCCCCGTCTTCTCCTGTCCAGCGACAGAGGACTCAGGGATGCGGTGAACGGAACCCTTTCGCTGAAGCCCACCGGTGCCATGGGTATCACCGTATTCACGTCGGTAGACGGCGGTACGACATGGAAAGCCGCCGGTGAATTCGACCTTCAGAAGATCGATGCGATCCCCAAGGAAGAAAGCTGTACGGCGCAGATTCTCACGGCGGAAGCTGTCTCTGCCCTGCTGGATGAGGGCAACGGCGGTTTTCTGGTAAAGCTGCGGATCATCGGCGGTGCTTTGGGAAATGCCCAGGCTGCCGGACGGCTGACCTATACGGACAGCGAAACCGCGGCGTGGCCCACGGATTACGAATATACGCCGCCCAAAGATCCCGACGATTCCGAGGGCAGCGGCGGAAACACGGGGAATGTGGGCTCCGGAAACAAGGGAACCGGCGGCGTGCGCCCCGGAAGAGTCACACCAGACACCTCTCAGGAGCCGGAACAGAAGATTCCGTGGAATAACCCCTTCCGCGATGTGGCGGAGACCGCCTGGTACAGAGAAGCCGTGGAATTCGTTTACACCAACGGATGGATGGCAGGTACTTCCGACACGGAATTCCAACCGCAGGCGGAGACCACGCGGGCTATGGTGGTTTCTATATTATATCAGATGGCCGGTCGGCCGAAGACGGCGGCGGCCACTGTCATGCACGATGTGCCATCAGGCGCATATTACGCGGCTGCGGTGGAATGGGCGGTTACGCATAAGATCGTTGCCGGATACGGAGGCGGAGCCTTCGGACCGAACGACGCGGTGACCAGAGAACAGCTGATCACCATGCTGTGGAAGTATGCAGGAAGTCCCGACAGCAGCGGTTCGCTGAACCGGTATCGGGACGGAGATTCCGTCAGCGCCTATGCGAAAACAGCCATGGTCTGGGCGACGGAGCAGGGGATCCTTCGTGGAACTTCCGATGACACGCTGTCTCCCAGGGGACAGGCGACCCGTGCACAGGTGGCCCAGATACTGAAGAATTACATGGATGCTCAGAGACAGCCGGATTCCGGGGGAACGAACTGATAGCCCTTTCCCCAGATGGTGACGATGAACTCGTGCTTCGGAATGGCTTCGTCCAGCTTGTTCCGCATCCGGGAAATGTGCATCTGAACCATAGCAACGTTTACGGGACCGCTGGCGCCCCAGAGCTCCCGGTAGATCTCCTCCAGGCTCCAGATCTTTCCGGGATGGGAAGAGATCAGGGCCAGCAGCGAAAACTCCGTCGGAGTCAGGGGAAGGAGAACCTTTCCCACGGATGCCCGCTGCCGCTGCAGATCCAGCGTCAGGGGAGGGAAAGAACGAATGGCGCAGGGCATTCCGCTGCGGTTGAGACAGGCGGTCAGCCTTGCCCAGAACAGATCGAGGCTGCATTCCTTGGAAATATAGTCTGCACCGCCTGCGGCAAAACCCCGAAGCTGATCGTCCTCTTCCGCGTAGTTGCTGAGGAAGATCACGGGAGCATGAGCTGCCGCATGAAGGACGCTGCAGCTGTCCGTTCCGC
>JAGATO010000257.1 GCA_017621195.1 Bacillota bacterium
AACACGACGGCGATCGTCTTGAACAGGATCTTGATGTCCAGACCGATGGACCAGTCGCTCAGGTATTGTTTGTCCAAGCGGACAACCTCCTCGAAGTCGGTGATGTCGCTGCGGCCGCTGACCTGCCACAGACCGGTGATGCCCGGCTTTCCGGCCAGACGGCTCTTGTGGTGAACCTCGTACTGCTCGTACTCGTCCACTGTGGGCGGGCGGGTGCCGACCAGGCTCATGTCACCTTTGAGAACATTCCAAAACTGGGGAAGCTCGTCGATGCTGGTCTTGCGAATGAACTTGCCAACCGGCGTAATCCGGGGGTCGTTGTCCATCTTAAACATTAGGCCCTGCATCTTATTCTGAGCCATCAGTTCCTTCTTCCGTTCCTCCGCATCCATGTACATCGAACGGAATTTATAGATTTTGAAGCGCCGACCGTTGCGGCCGATGCGGGTTTGCGAAAAAAAGACGGGGCCCGGCGACTGTATGTAGATGACCGGCGCTACGAATACGAAGGCAACCGCCGTGATCAGAAGCCCCACAAGGCTTCCGCAGATATCCATGGCCCGCTTCAAAAACAGCTGGCCCGGCGTTGCCGCCGCCATGCTTGCTGTCATTACGGGATAGCCGCCGATTTTCTCCACCCGCGGGTGAGGAAGATTGGAAAAACCGTGGGGCAGCGCCGTGTGGACGGTGATTCCCATGTCCAGAAATTCCTCCATCAGCGGTTCGATTCGCGGATCGCTATCCGGAAGCCGTAACAACACTCGGTCCACCACGTGACTCAACGCGTAGCCACAAACCGTCGCCTCATCAGCCACCACCGGTATCAGCTCATGCGTCTCGCCGATGTGGTTGCCGCCCAGGACCGCGTACTTCAGCTGAAAGCTCTGGTACGCCTGCTCCATGCAGCGCTCCACCGTCTCCGTCAGGAGATCCTCGGTGGTTATGGCCAGAAGTACATCCTTGCCGATGGTCATCTGCTGGCGACGAAGTAACAGACGCTTCCAGACCACCCGGATGATCAAGGTAAACACCACCTCCACGCCCCAGAAGTACAGGAGCACAAGGCGCGAATACCGGTCGCTCAGTTGGGTGAAGAAAAAATACGCCAGAAGCAACGCTTCCAGCACAGTACTCTGCAATATGACATTCTTCAGCTCTTTCAGATAGCCGCGACGCAGAATTCCGGAGTAGCTGTTGCGGAAAAATGCCACGAAGCAGGTAAACAGCGGAACGAGGACACAGAGACTCCGGTACATTTCGATACCGAAGGGCAGTTCACCGTTGCGCAGGAAATACGCTGCCAGAAATGCAAATTCTGCCGCTACCATATCTAAAATCGAAAAATCCGCATGTTTGATCCAATGCTGTTCTCTTCTCTGTTCCATTCCCATTCCTCAAAATAACATACACATTATTTCAGTACCGCCTGAAACTGGGCGTATACCTCGTCGTAACGCGCCTTCTTCCGCGCCTTGTATTCGCTGCGCAGCTGGCTGACGATCTTGTCCGCGTCCGCCTTAGGTAAGCCCCCTGCCGTCAGGTCGCTCTTCAGCGAGGACAATAAACCCTCCACCGAAGCATCCATGCCGCTCTCCAGCGCCGATGCCTGGTTGGAGTAAGCGCTGGCCAGCGACATCAGCTGGTCGTTTCCGCCGCCCGCATCCTTGACTTTCTTGTAGTCCGCCTTGGCGTTGGATAAGAGCTGGTTGACGATGGCATTGCCCTGGCCCTCCAGCTCCTTCATTCCGTTGTAATAGATCTCCACGATCCCGGCCGTCTTCTTCGTCAGCGATTCGGTTCCGCTGGTGATGACCGACGATGCGCCGCCGGAAAGCTGCGCGCCGGTGGAACCCGACGTCCCGGACGTTCCCGACGATGCGCCGGTTTCACCGGATGAACCGGAGGCGCTGTCCCCCGTGGCATCCGAACTCTCCCCGTCGCTTTCTTCGCTCTCCAGCCGGTCCTTCTCCGCCTGAATCTGCTGGTTGACCTGATCGGTGATCGACCCGATCTCCTGATCGATCTGGGCCTTCGTCTCCGCGTCCAGACTGTTGAACAGCCATTGGTGAATTCCAATGCCTGCCAGACCTAACATCACTGCGAGGCAGAGCAGCCCGATCACTATCTTTCGTTTCATATGTGTTCTGTCCCCCTACCTCGAAGTTGGTTTATTTGTTAAAAGAAATAGTCTTTCAGTTCAATCAGATCCGCCGTTGTAAGTCCATAATCAAATGTCACATTCGATACAATGTTCTGGAACTGTTCCTGTTCGCTGCTGGGCAGGCGATTGTATTTTCTTCTTGCCGAATTTGCATTGGTCTGAATGTCATAGGTGCGATCAGCCAGGAATTTGACGATGCCGTCATGAGCCATCTGAAGGATTTCCTTCTCGGCTGCATTCAGATCCGGATGATCCAGAAGCTTTTCTTCCAGGCAACGTACCAGCGCGTTTAACTGCTTTTCCTGCTTGGCGGTGATCTGGATTCCTTCGTCGCCTCCGACGGCTCCGCCGCCCATACCGCCACCGCCGCCGATTTCTTCACCCGGCACTTCGGTGACTTCTTCAAAGGCTCCTGCCTTTTCCAATACGCGGTAGCATGCCACTGCCACGTCGGTTCTGGTGGCCAATTCTTTGGCGCGGAACGTTCCGTCCTCCGCCAGATCCATCAGTCCTGCGGCGATACACTGCTTGACGAAGGTGGTGGCGTAGGCCGATATCTCGTCCTTGATTTCAATTTTCGCTAATTCTTCTTCCGTTACGGTATATGCTAACTCCTCGATCTGCGCCAGCATGGTGCAGACTTCTTCCCTCGTGATGTTATTCTGAGGGCGGAAAGTATTGTCTTTGTAACCAGTAAAGTATCCGGCCTGTAAGCCGGCCTTTACGAATGTGTAGTACCATGCCGTTTCCGGTACGTCGGTGAAATAGACGCCGACGACGCCCGGTTCATATCCCTTGGCCTTGTTCACCATGGTCACGAACTCGGCACGGGTGATATTGCCGTCAGGGCGGAAGGTTCCGTCCTTGTATCCGGCCAGATATTCTTTTTCTGCCAGCGCCTGAATTTCCTTAGCGCCGGGGGTGGTTTCGGTGATGTCGCTGAAGGCGAATCCGCTGATGGTAGTAGCCAGCAGAAGAACCGCAATCAGAAGTAAACTGCTCGCTCTCTTCATCCTAAGTCTCCTTTGAAATCATTGAAATCCGATACGCCGAAGAACGGATTCATCGGCGTATCGAACATTTAAATCAATTGTGTCAATTTCCTAAATCGGCTGCTCCCAGTCAACGGTTGCGCTGATGTTGAAGGTAGCAACAGGGTATGCACTGTTGAACCAGCTCAGAGCCTGTTCTACGACGGAACTTCCCGTACCGGCGCCAGTGAAGTCACTGGGATCGAACGTGAAGTTGAATACCGTCGTGCCGAGGCTTGCGTCATTCTCAGAAGGTACCTTCTTCAGGTTTACACTCTTATGCATTACATCCTCGAAGAATTCCTTCATTGTCATGTTGAATCCCTTGCCGTTTTCTGTCTTGGCCTGGGTTCCGAACATCGCCTTGATAATATCTTTCTTCTGTTGGGTCATGTTGTTCGCCATGGAACCGCCACGATTACAGATAGCAGTAATCATTCCGTCGATGGAAGCTTCTCTGCTGGAATCTCCGTAGAAGTTCGTAGGCTGCCATGTCATGGACATTTTATACATGTGTTCCATCTGGTCAACCATGATGGTGTAATACTGTTCCGCGGTCTTGACCTTTCTGCCGTCAAACAGATTGGCCGGATCGATACAGTCTAACCAATCATTGACATCAGTCGTTGCCTGAACACGAGCCAGAACGTTGTTCTTCCGTGCATCGTACTGCTGATCCATGACTTCCAGCGGATCTACAACGATGTAGGTCTGCAGTCTTCCGGCTTTAGCTTTCAGATAATAAACATCTTCATCAGCTACTGCCAGAGGAGAAGTGCCGCCCAATGCATAATACATGTCTTCCAGCTGCTGCGTGTAAGAAGTCAGAGTGTCACCCAGATTAATATTCATGTTATCGATCATGGTGACATAATCGCTGTAAGACGCATCGCTTTCCAAGAAAGTGCGCACATCCGTAGCGGTTTTTCCATCGATCTTATCATGTAATTCAGCGATAACGACACAGTATTCTTCCTTTTTAGTATTAGACATGCTGTCAACGTCAATTCCGTTACCGTTAACCAGAGAGTCGATGACATTTCCAACACAGTTGGCTGCCTCTGTCGTGTTATTAATTGAGTTGAGAGAAGTAACCATATCAGTCAGAAACGTATTGCTGGGATCAGTAGTATCAGTTAACCGATCTTTAATATCTCTGACGAACTTTTCCGTTACATCAGCCGTGCTGGTCGAAGCCGCATCCACGGGAACACCGATGTACTTTACAGTACCATCTGCCTTCAGTGCGCCGCGATTCTTCGCTGCGGTGATGGCCTGGTTAAATGCAGTGATATACGTCGTTTTGTTTGCTTCGTTAAATGCGCGCATTACATCGATGACCTTGTCATCCATTTCGTAATCGACAGCACCGTTGGGATCACGGGTAAACGTATTGTTCAGCGTTGCGCTGATATTGGTTGTCACTGCCAGTCTGTACGGGCCGTAATAGGTAGTGCTACCGCCGCCACCACCACCGGTGGTCGGTTCTTCCTTCACCAGCCATGCCAGCTTGTAGATCACGGCTGCCACTTCGGCTCTGGTGGATTCCTTCTTGGGACGGAAGGTACCGTCGGAGAATCCGTCAATCAGGCCGTAGGCGCGACAATCTGCCACTGCTGTCTTTGCCCAGCTGCTGATCTGGGATGCATCCGAGAAGGCCTTGGTGGATCCTTCTTTTTTGTGCTCAACGTTGTTCTTTTCACTGTGGTAAGCGATGTAGTTGCTCATGATGACGCACATCTCTTCACGGGTGATCTTTGCGTTCGGACGGAAGGTTCCGTCGGAATAGCCGCTCAGGATCTTGTTGTCCACCGCCCACTTGGCAGCGCCGGTGTACCATTTACCCGCAGGAACGTCGGTAAACGCCGTCTTCGAGTTGTCCGCTGTTACGCTTTCCATGTTCGCCAGTGCAGTTACGAACATAGCGCGTGTCATCGTTACATCGGGAGAGAACTTGGTTTCACTGGTTCCGGAAAAGTATCCCTTTTCTGCCACGTAATTGACAAAGGTGTAATACCACTTGTCTTTGGTGACATCCGTGAAACGATCAGCGCTTGCGGCGACCGCAGTCATAGGAACCATCGTCAGTATCATGACCAACGCCAGCACAAAAGATAAACATCTCTTGTTCATTTCTTTTCCTCCTACTTTAAAATATATATCATCCAGCCTCCGACGAGCTCGCATCGCTTCGTTTCGTGTGGCAGTTTCGCGAAGCAATCCGCGCCCGATCAGCGCTTTCTGCAATGTATATCGGCCCGGTCAGGAGTCCTGCGACAAGTGCTCCCCGCTTTCTGTTCCATAACCGTAACCGTATCCATAGCCATAACCATAGCCGTAGCCGTAACGTGAGGCTTTCCGGCTCACTTTATTGACAATGACACCCAGAACCTTGGCATCGGCCCGTTCCAGCTGAGCGATGACCCGCTCCACGAACTTGCGGCTCACCATGTTTGCCGAAACCACCAGGGCCATGCCGTCAGCCACCGTGGCAATCACGGCGCTGTCGACCACCTTGCCCAGCGGTGGGGTGTCGAGAATGACGTAGTCGTATTTCTGGCGCAGTTCCGCAACCAGCTGCGCGAAGTGCGGGTTGCCCAGAAGCTCCGTGGGGTTGGGGGGAACGATGCCCGCCAGAATCATATCCATGCCGGGAATGTTGGTGCGGTAGACCACGTCGCGGGTTTCCGCCTGACCCGACAGGTAGTGGCTCAGACCGATGATCTCGCCGTCGATCTGGTAGCGGCTGGCAAGTACGCTCTTGCGCAGGTCGCAGTCCACCAGGATGACGCGCTTTCCGATCTGCGCCAGGTTGGTGCAAAGGCCCATGGAAACCGTGGACTTTCCTTCGTTTTCGGTGCAGCTTGTGACGCCGACGACGCGGATGTCCGACCCGCAGAACAGCAGGTTGGTCCGCAGCGTCTTAAACGCTTCTTTCGTCTGCCAGTCCTCTTCGTAGGGCATGGTCAGCGTCAATTCCTTCATGCGGATCTCCTCCTTCTCTTCTGCTCTTTATACGCCGCGCGCTTCCGCAGCGGCTTGTTGTTTTCCATGTCGGGAATCGAACCCAAAACGCTGACGTTCAGGTACTTTTCCACGTCTTCTTCATTTTTAATTGTGTCGTCCAGCAAGAACCGCAATACCACTACGGCGCAGGCCAGAAACGCTCCGCCCAGAGCGCCGATTGCCACGTTTTTCTTCAGGCTGGGGCTTGCCGGGTAGAGGGGCACCGTTCCTTTGTCGATGCTGTTGACCTTTTCGATCTCCATGACGTCCACGATGGTGTTGGCGGAAATCTCGGCCAGCGTATCCACGATGCGCTTAGCCCGTTCCGGATCTTCGTCTTCCACGGTGATCTTCAGGATACGGGTGTTGGTGGGATTATCGACGATAATCCGCTTCGCCAGTTCCGCCGGAGTCAGGTCCAAGCGCAGCCGCCGGATGGTGGGCTCCAGTACCAGGTTGGTGGTGACCATCTGCTCGAAGTCGTAGGTCAGCGATGTGGCAGCCGACAGATCCGAGCTGGTGGCGCTTCCGCCCTCGCCCTGGCGGTTGATGACATAGAGGCTGGCGGTAGACTGGTACATGGGAGTAATCAAAAATTGCGTTACCAATAAGGCAACCAGCGCCACTCCCACGGCAGCGCCGACGATCCAGAGGATCTTTTCCCAGAGAACACCCAATAGCTCCAGCAGGTCAATCTCAATTTCGTCTAACTGTTTTTCTTCCATTTTTACCTTTATCTCGCTTTATCTCGTGTTTTTCGGAGTTTTCGCGTCCTGCGCGGTTTCGCGATTTTCGCTTTCCTTTCGCGTCCTTCGCTTTTCGCGTTCTGGCTTTGTCCACGCTTTCCACTATAGATATTTGTCGTCCAACAGGGTTAACGGATGTTCGTACAATAGGCGGCGCGCTTCTTTCTCACCGCACTTTTTGGTTAGCCAGGCGTAACAGCGGTCCATCCGCGGAGCTCGGCTCTGGTCGTTATGCGCGTCGGTTCCGACCAGATGGATCATGTCATACTGCAACAGCTTTTTGATAAAGGCGGCGTCTCCGAAGAGGCGCGAGCCAAAGCTACCATCATCCAGACTGTCAGCGTTCACCTGTATGTACGCTCCCCGCTGGATCAGCTGATCCAGCCGGTCGTACTGGCGATGGAGACATTTGTATCGTTCCACATGGGCCAAAACGGGACGAAACCCTTTGGTTTTCATGCGGTTGACAGCCATGTCCACATCGGAAAAGGAACATTCATAGGAAAATTCCAAAAGCACGTACCGCGTCCCTCCCAGACTCAGGCACTGGCCTTCTGCCAGGTTCTCCGCCGCGGTTGCACCGTAGTATTTAATCTCGTTTCCGATGGCAACGAAAAAGTCCGGTCGAATAGCCCGGCCTTTTTCTTCCAGTTGAGATGCCAACTCCCGGACGCGCTCCGGTGGTGGCGTCCAGCGGCCTTTCCAGAAGTGCGGTGTCACAATCAGACCGCAGGCCCCCTGATCCAGTTCCATGCGCAACATCTCCTCTGTCACATTCCAGTCCGGCGAACCGTCATCCAATCCCGGAAGTATATGGCAATGCACGTCAATGAATTCCTGTCTCACTTTTTTCCCACCATTTTCATTATTAGCTCAACACGCACAGCTCGCACACCACATATTTCGCTCACCTTGCTCGCGCATCGCGCTTTCTCAGACACCAGCCGACGCCAATCGACGCTCGCGCTTACGCACCGGCCTTTGACACTGGTTCTTCGCTATCTGCGCAGATTCCACGCTTTCACTGAGCTGAATCCACGCTTTTGCGAGCAAAGTGCAAACACTCTGCCATAAATATCTATTGAAAGTGCAGAAAAAAACACGGTGTTTCCATCTTAAACCGTTATAAATACTTATTTTAGGTTATCACAAGTACAACAAAATTTCAACTACCGATACACTTTTTTGCGTGTATTTAACCAATTTGTAATCTAACGCTTCGATGGCTGGCGCGCCCCGTAATTGTTCTCCACGCTCCCCCCTCAATAGGACATATTATTATTTCCATTTTAC